>NZ_JAGPYA010000003.1:0-223379 GCF_018070245.1 Micromonospora sp. M61
CCGGTGAAGTCGAGCTGGGCCAGCAGAGGTTCCGAGTCGGCGCAGGCTACCGGGACCCCCCAACTGAAGGCCTCTAACATGGCCCCGCTGGCCGCCTCCCACAGGGACGGCACGACCACCGCCGAGGCGCGGGCATACAGCGACGCCAGATCCTCGGTGCTGACGAATCCTGGAAAGGAGACCCGTCCCCGCAGGTCGGGCCGTGCGGCGCGGGCGAGCAGTCGGCTAGCCTCCGGCTCCACCAGAGGCCCGGGGCACACAAGGCGGCACTCCGGGAGCAGCGCCATCGCCTCCAGCAACGTGGCGTGGTTCTTCAGCGGCGCGGTCGACGACGGGAACAGCAGCAGACCCGGTTCGGGTTCGGTCGACAGTTGCGGCCGTGCGGCATGGAAGGCAGGCAACGGAATCATGGCGATCTTGTCGCGTGCTTCGGGAAACGCCCGCACCGCCTGCTCGTAGGGGTGTGGCCAGGACATCACCACGGCCCCCGCCCGGGCCACGTTCCGTCGGATGACCTCCGCGAAGCCTGCCGAGCCGAGGCCCGGCTGGAGGGCACGTAGGTCGTGCAACACGATGACCGACGGCTCGGCGTGCACTGGTACGCCCGAGAACGGGTAGACCGTGACGTCTATCCCCGATGCCGGCGAGCGGTTCAATTGCCGGACGAGGTTGATGGTACGACGCAGTGCCACCGACGTCGCCGCCGCGCGGGGGGTGTGCCGACGCAGCAGACGGCCGAGCCGGTTGTCCGTCCGCAGCAACGCGCGGACCTCGGACCAGACGATGCGCTCCGAGGAGACCCTCTGGCGCCACTCGTCGCCGGTACCGTTGAGTACGTGGACGGTCAGTTCGTGCGGGCTATCAGCCATGCCGTTGAGCAGGCCATAGGTGAATGCCTCGATTCCGGCTGAGTGTCCTGGCCGAACCGAGGTGGCGTCGACGCCGATCCTCACCGGTCCACCCGGACGAGCCGGCCCATTCGCTCGTCCTCAAGCAGTTGCCGGTCGGCGTCCACCATCACCCGCACCAAGTCGGCGAAGTGTGTCTTGGGTGCCCATCCCAGCTGACGGCGGGCCTTGCCGTAGTCGCCGATGAGCGCGTCCACCTCGGCGGGCCGGAAGTAGGCCGGATCTGTGACGACGTACTTCTCCCAGTCGAGCCCGACGTGCCCGAACGACGCCTCGACAAACTCGCGGACGGTGTGTCCCTCGCCTGTCGCCACCACGAAGTCGTCCGGCTCGTCCTGCTGGAGCGTCAGCCAGACCGCCTCCATGTATTCCGGTGCGTACCCCCAGTCCCGGACCGCGTCGAGATTGCCCAGGTAGAGCTTGTCCTGGATGCCGGCCTCGATCCGGGCGACCGCCCGACTGATCTTCCGGGTCACGAAGTTCTCACCCCGCCGAGGGCTCTCGTGATTGAACAGGATTCCGTTAGAGCAGTGCATCCCGTACGACTCCCGATAGTTCACGGCGGCCCAGTACGCGAAGACCTTCGCGCAGGCATACGGGCTGCGCGGGTGGAAGGGAGTCTCCTCGCGCTGCGGCGGCGGAGTCGATCCGAACATCTCTGAGGAGGAAGCCTGATAGAAGCGGCTGCTTACGCCAGCCAACCGTGCCGCCTCGAGCAGCCGCAGCGCGCCCATTCCGGTGACGTCGGCGGTGTAACTCGGGATGTCGAAGGAGACTCGCACGTGGCTCTGCGCGCCAAGATTGTAGATCTCGTCAGGCTGAATCTCACGGAGCAGGCCGACCAACGAGCCCGCGTCCGACAAGTCGCTGTAGTGAAGGAACAGGCGTGCTTCTGGGTTGCGCGGGTGCACGTCGATCCGGTCGATCCGCTCGGTGTTGAAGCTCGACGACCGACGCTTCAGCCCATGCACCGTGTAGCCCTTGTTGAGGAGGATCTCCGACAGATAACTGCCGTCCTGCCCGGTGATGCCAGTGATCAGTGCGACTCGACTCATGCCGCGCCCTTCCAAAGATGAAATAACCTTCGATCAGTGCACTGCTGGGTGGTTCAATCGCATAATCCGTGCGGGAACGCCCACTACCACGACGTTCTCCGGGACGTCACGGACAACCACTGCGCCGGCGCCCACCACCGCGTTTTGTCCAACGGAAATGTTGTCAACGACGGTGGCGCCTGCGGCGATGGTCGCGCCTCGGCCGACCCGGCTGTCGCCCGCTACCCGACACCCGGGCAGCAGCGTGGCGAAGTCACCGATCTCGGCGTCGTGACTCACCGACGCACCTGTGCCGATGTGTACGTGCCGCCCGATCTGAACGTCGGTGGTGAGGATCGCGCCGGGCCACAAGATGCTGCCGTCGCCCAGCGTGCATCGAGCACCGACGGTCGCTGCCGGAGAGACCAACGACCCGGCACGGCGACCGTTGCGGCTGGCCAACCGATCGATCCGAGCTCGTACGCGACCGTCGCCGACGCCGATGAGGTAGCGCACCGACGGGTCGGCGCTGTCCAGCCAGTCGTCCTCGCCCAGCCAGGGAAACGGGAACCGGGTCACCTCTTCGGTCCGACGTGGACCGATGCAGCCGAGGAGCCGATGCCCGGCCTGCTCCCCGATCCAGGCGATCTCCCGGGCGTGCCCCGACGTGCCCAACACGACCAGTGGAGAAGCGGACGAGGGTCGATCGGGGGCGGGGATGCGAGCGACCTCGGCGGTGGTCATGGCACCGTTATACCGGTGGCAGGATATCGCGACACCGCCTTTCACGTTTTGCGCGACGGGTGGCGGCGAGAGACGAATCTCTCAGCCGGCAATAGTCGCGGAATCGGTAACCGTACGCGCGGACGTTCGTTGGCAGAATCGTTCATCGAAGCGCCGGATGCGGAGGCCCCCTAGTGCCGGAGAACCGCCTGATTCCGCGGTCGGCTCCTGACGGCCCGCGGAATTACACGCAAACGGCACCGTTCCGGGTGTTGGTGACCTCCACCTTCTTCGAGCCCGGTTTCCGCGGTGGTGGCCCGGTCCGGTCCGTGGCGCACATCCTGGACGCCGCATCGCCAGATGTGGCCCCGGTTCTGATTACCCGGGATCGTGATCTGGGCGCGACCGAGGCGTATCCGGGGATGTCCGGTCGTTGGGTGGGTCGCGGTCGGGCCAGAGTGTTCTACCTGTCTCGACGACAACCACGGCAGTGGTACCGCCTGTGGCGGGAATTGCGTACGATGCGCTTTCATCTGCTCTACGTCAACAGCCTGTGGGCGTCGATGTCCCTTGTGCCGATCATCGCTGTCCGGCTCGGCCTGCTAGGGGCGGAACGGGTGATGGTCGCGCCGCGCGGCGAGTGCTCGCCCGGCGCGCTGTCGCTGAAGTCCGGTCGTAAACGCCTGTTCGTCCGAGTCTGGCGACGGGTGCTCCATAGTCTTCGCGTCGAGTTTCACGCCTCGACGGAGAGGGAGGCGGCTGACGTCCACCGAATGTTCCCCTGGGCGACTGTTCACATCAACGCGAATCAGACGGCGCTGCCGCCCGAACCCGCGCCGGTCCCTGACCTTCCTGTTGCACCGGGGCCGCTGCGGTTGGTCTTTGTGGGACGGATTGCCCCGATGAAGAACCTGGCCCTTGCGTTGGAGGCCGTGGCACTCGTGCGGCGACCGGTGGTCCTGAACGTGTACGGCCCGATGGAGGACACCGCCTACTGGCGCCGTTGCGAGTCGCTGCTGGCCGCGCTCCCGCCTAACATCCGGGCGGAATACCACGGGAGCGTCGCACCCTCATCCGTAGTGGACGTGTTGGCGGATCACGATGCGTTGGTGACGCCGACCCTGGGCGAGAACTTTGGTCACGTCATCGCGGAGAGTCTCGCTGGCTCCTGTCCGGTGCTCTGCTCCGACCGGACACCGTGGAACTCCGTCCTGCGGGACGGCGGTGGTGCGGTGGTGCCGGAGCTCACGGCCGGTGCCTGGGCGGCTGAGATCGAGCGGTGGGCCGGCCGCACCCCCGAACAGCGCCGAGTCGCCAGGTTGGCGGCGGCTGACGCCTACCGGCGCTGGCGCGCCGGGCTGGCCGGGGTGAACATCCTGGACCTGATGAGCGGAACTGTCGGTAAACGCTGACGCGCGGATCGCCCGAGCCGACCGCGAGAGTGTGCCTCGGTAGGCGATCCCTTTTGCCACTTTCTGGCGTGTCTGTCCAATCCTTCGCTCGTTGCTTGATGTGTAACCGTCCGACCACCATCCCCGGCCGCGCCCGAACCGAGGGGCGAAGAGGAGCTTCTGTGACCCACCCAGTAGCCGGACGCCGCGTGCTCATCACCGGCGGCACGGGTTCCTTTGGGCAGACGATGGTGCGCCGCCTCCTCGACCGTGGAGTTGGCGAGGTCCGGGTGCTCAGCCGGGACGAGGCCAAGCAGGACGCCATGCGTCGGCTGCTCGGCGACGAGCGGGCCCGTTACTACGTCGGAGACGTGCGGGACTACGACTCGGTGCTCAAGGCCAGCCGGGGCATCGACTACATCTTTCACGCCGCCGCCCTCAAACAGGTGCCCTCGTGCGAGTTCTTCCCGCTTGAGGCGGTCCGGACGAACGTGTTGGGCAGCAGCAATGTCGTCGAGGCTGCCGAGCGCAATGGCGTCGGCTCGGTCGTGGTGCTCAGCACCGACAAGGCTGTATACCCTGTCAACGCGATGGGGATGAGCAAGGCGATGATGGAGAAGGTCGCCCAGGCACACGCTCGGAACAACCCGAACAGCGCCACCACGGTCTCCTGCGTCCGGTACGGCAACGTCATGTACTCCCGTGGTTCGGTGATTCCGCTCTTCATCGAGCAGATCAAGGCGGGCCGGGCACCTACCGTGACCGCCCCGGAGATGACCCGCTTCCTGATGTCGCTGGCCGACTCGGTGGAGCTGGTGGAGCACGCGTTCCAGCACGCCCGGCCCGGCGACATCTTCATCCGCAAGGCCGCCGCGTGCACCGTCGGCGACCTGGCTGAGGCGCTCTGTCAAATGTTCGACGTGCCCTCCAAGCTCGACGTGATCGGCGTACGGCACGGCGAGAAACAGGCTGAGACGCTGGCCAGCCGGGAGGAACTCGCTCACGCCGAGGACTTCGGCGACTTCCTTCGGGTGCCGCTCGACGGCCGTGACCTCAACTACGCGCTCTACGTCTCCGAAGGCGGTCTCGGCGACGGGCGGACCGAGGACTTCAACTCGTCGAACGCGCCACAGCTCGGCGTACCCGAGATCATCGAACTGCTGAAGACGCTGCCCGAGGTGCGCGCGGAGCTGGCGCTGCGGGATCCGGTGCTGGCGTGCTGAGGCTCGCCGTCACCGGTGCCGGCGGCTTCCTCGGCTGGCACGTCCGGGTGCTGCTGCGCGCTCTGGGTTGGCCGGAACCGGTCGTGGTGACCCGGGGTGAACTCGCCGATCCCGACCTGGTCGCGGCGAAGGTGGACGGAGTCGACCGGGTGCTGCACCTGGCCGGCGTGAACCGGGGTGAGCCGGCCGATGTCGCTGCCGGGAACGTCCTGCTCGCCGCGCAGCTCGCGGAGGGACTCAAGCACTGCGCGAACCTGCCGACGCGGGTTGTCTACGCCAATTCGGTGCAGGCCGGCAACGGCACTGCGTACGGCGACGCCAAGGCCACCGCGGCGCAGGTGCTGGCGGATACCGGCGTCGACCTCGATGACGTGTCGCTGCCGAACCTCTACGGCGAGCACGGACGCCCGTATTACAACTCCGCGGTGGCGACGTTCTGTCGGGTGCTCGCGGAGGGCGGCCGGCCGGAGGTGCACGCCGACCGTGAGTTGAGCCTCGTGCACGTCACCGACGCGGCTGCCCGGCTCATCGGTGTTCCGGCCGGCGGTTCATGGGATCCATCCATGCCGCCACTGCGCGTCGGAGTCCGAGAGTTGGCCCACCGGCTCACCGGGATCGCCGCGACGTACCGGACAGGGGACATCCCGCACCTGCTGACGCGGCATGATGTGCGGCTCTTCAACACATACCGGTCGCACTGTTTTCCGGCGCACTATCCCCTGGCGCTGCCCCGCCGCGCGGATGCCCGGGGTGAGCTGGTCGAGACGGTCAAGGCGCACGGCGGTGCCGGCCAGACCTTCTGCTCCACCACGCTGCCCGGGATCACCCGCGGCGAACACTTCCACCTGGCCAAGGTGGAGCGGTTCGTGGTGCTGCGCGGCTCTGCTGAGATCAGCCTGCGGCGAGTGGGCGACACCGAAGTCCTGCGCTTCCCAGTCAGCGGCGACGAGCCGGTGCTCGTGGACATGCCGACGATGTGGGCACACAAGTTGGTGAACACCGGGCCGGACGAGCTGGTGACGATGTTCTGGACCAACGAGATCTTCGACCCGGACCGACCGGATACCTGGCCTGAGACGGTGGTGGCGGCCCGACCGGCGCCGGTGGCGGTCGGGGCGTGAGGATTGGCCTGATCAGCCAGTGGTATCCGCCGGAGGGCGTCTTCATACCGGGTAACCTGGCGCGCCAACTGGCCGGCCGTGGCCACGAGGTCAAGGTCCTCACCACATTCCCGAGCTATCCGTACGGCCGAGTCTTTCCTGGCTGGCAACAGCGCTGGCGGCATCGGGAAACTGAGGGGCCGGTGATGGTCCGGCGGGTGCCCGCCTATCCCAGCCACGACACCTCCACCGTCCGGCGCGCCCTGAGCCACCTCTCCTTCGGAGCCACCAGCGCGGTGGCCGGGGCGCGGTGGCTCGCTGACGTCGACGTCACGTACGTCTACCACCCGCCGCCCACGGCCGTCGCCGCTGCGGCCCTCCAGCGTGCGGCCCGCCGAACACCGATCGTGCTTCACGTACAGGATCTGTGGCCCGAGTCGGTGACGCAGTCCGGGATGGCACCGACCGGCCGGGTCGGGCGATGGCTGGAGCGGTCCATCGGGGCGCTGATGCGCGGGACGTACCGGCTGGCCGATGCCATCGTGGTGATTTCGCCGACGATGGCTGAGCGGGTCGTGGCCGGCGGCGCCGACCCGGACCGGGTGCGGGTGGTCTGGAACTGGACTGACGACGCGCTGTTCCGGCCGGTGCCGGTCACCGACGAGGCCCGTGCGGTGCTCGGTCACCGCCAGCGCTGCACCGTGATGTTCGCGGGCAACCTCGGGCTCCTGCAGGGCATCGAGACGGCCATCCGGGCGGCGGCCGCCGCGAGTGACCGGATGGACCTGGTGCTGGTCGGCTCCGGCGCGGGTGAGGACGGCGCCCGTCGATTGGCCGCCGACCTGGGTGCCGACAACGTGCGGTTCATCGGTCGGCGTCCGCCCGAACAGATGGCGGAGCTGTACGCGGCAGCGCAATGGCAACTTTTGTGCCTGCGCGACGTACCCGCCCTGCGCGCCGCCGTCCCGTCGAAGCTGCAGGCCGCGTTGGCCTGCGGTGTTCCGGTGATCGCTGCCGCGGGCGGCGACACTGGGGCCCTTGTCCGGTCGGCCGGGGTCGGTCTCGTCTGCCCGCCAGAGGACTGGCGGGCGCTCGCCGAAAGGTTCGTGGAAGCGTCCGACCAGCCGGCCGCCACGCGGCAGGCCATGGCGGACCGGGCCCGCCAGGTGTACCGCGATCGGATGTCCCTGCGCGTAGGCGTCGATCAGTTCGAAGACATCCTGACCAAGGTGGCAGCGCAGAGAGGACGGGCATGACCCGCATCATGACAGTGGTCGGCACCCGGCCGGAGATCATTCGACTGTCCCGGGTGCTTACCAGACTGGACAGCACGGTCGACCACACACTGATTCACACGGGGCAGAACTGGGACCCCACCCTGTCCGACGTGTTCTTCACCGAGCTGCGACTGCGCCAGCCGGACCGGTTCCTGGAGGTCGACACCTCCTCGCTCGGCCGCGTACTCGGTGGCGTTCTGGTCGGTATGGAACAGGCGATCGCCGAGCTGCGGCCGGATGCGCTGCTGGTGCTGGGCGACACGAACAGCTGCATCGCCGCCCTGATGGCGCGACGGATGCGGGTGCCGGTCTACCACATGGAGGCCGGCAACCGGTGCTTCGATCTGAACGTGCCGGAGGAGACCAACCGGCGGCTGGTCGACCACGTGGCCGACTTCAACCTCGTCTACACCGAACACGCCCGGCGTAACCTGCTCGCCGAGGGCCTGCACCCGCGGCGGATCCTGCACACCGGCTCGCCGATGCGGGAGGTGCTGGAGCACTATCGTGCACCGATCGCCAGCTCGACCATTCTGCGGCGGCTGGAGCTCGATCGAGGCGGGTACTTCCTGGTCAGTGCCCACCGCGAGGAGAACGTGGACCGTCCCGACCGGCTTCGTCGGCTCCTGGACTGTCTTGTCGCAGTGCGCGACAGGTGGGGCCTCCCGGTGCTGGTCTCCACCCATCCGCGCACCCGTAAACGGCTGGAGGCGCTGGCCCCGGACGCGACCGCTCTGGACGGCATCGCCTTCCATGAGCCGTTCGGCCTGCTCGACTACGTGCACCTGCAGACCAAGGCTTACTGCACTCTGTCGGACAGTGGAACGATCAGCGAGGAGGCCGCCATTCTCGGCTTCCCCGCTGTGACGCTGCGCGAGTCCATCGAACGTCCGGAGGCGCTCGACGCCGGCGGCATCATCATGACCGGCCTCGACCCGCAGGGCGTGGTCGAGGCGGTCGAGGTGACCGTGGCCCAGGTCGCTGCCCAGGGGGTGCCCTGCCCGGTCGACTACCAGGTGCCGGACACCTCCCGGCGGGTGGTCGACTTCATCCTCTCCACGGTCCGCCGGCACCACGACTGGGCGGGCATCCGCCGCTGAGCCAGGCAGCGTCAGGGCCGGCGACCGCACCCCGCGGTCACCGGCCCTGATGCGTCACCCCGGTCGCGCGATCAGCGCGACTGCAGTGGTACGCCCAGAGGACCCTCCACCACCGGGTCGGTCGGCTGGGTGCAGAGCAGTGCGAGATGCTCGACGACCTTCGCCGCGTCCTCGTACGGGTCGAGCCCGCTGACCTCCATCGGGTCGAGCGCCGGCACGGCCACGTGGGACACCAGGGGGTGCAGCGGTCGGGTGTCGACCTCGCCGGTCCCGAGCAGATCCTCGTGCAGCTTCTCGCCGGGCCGCAGACCGGTGTAGACGATGGGTACGGAACTGGACGCCTGGTCGGCCATCTGGCGCGCCAGGTCGACGATCCGCACCGGGTCGCCCATGTCGAGCACCAGCGCCTCCCCGTCCCGGCCGATCTCGGCGGCCTGAAGCACCAGGTGGACGGCCTCCTGCAGGGTCATCAGGTAGCGGGTGACGTCCGGGTGGGTGACGGTCAGCGGCTTGCCGGTCTCGATCTGCCGTTGGAAGGCCGTCACCACCGAGCCGCGACTGCTCAGCACGTTGCCGAACCGGACGCTGAGGAACGTGCCGGGGAACCGGGACGCGGCGTGTGCCGTCAACCGCTCGGTGATCCGCTTCGAGTAGCCGAGGACGCTGATCGGATCTGCGGCCTTGTCCGTGGAGATGTTGACGAACTTCGCCACGTCCTGGCAGGCGTCCAGCACCGACAGGGTGCCCCAGACGTTGGTCTTGATCGCCTCGCCCGGGTGCCGCTGCAGCAGCGTCAGGTGCTTGAGCGCCGCCGCGTGGAAGATGATCTCCGGCCGGCGCTCCCGGATGATCCGCCGAATTCCCTCGTCGTCGCGAAGGTCGGCGAGGATCAGCTCGGGCCCGTCCAGCATGGCCCGCCCGGCGAGCGACATCTGAAGACTGTGCAGGGCCGACTCGTCCCGGTCGAGCATCATCAGTTCGCCCGGGTTGGCCTTCATCACCTGACGGCACAGCTCCGAGCCGATCGACCCGCCGGCGCCGGTGACCAGGATCCGCCGGCCGGTCAGGCTGTTGGTGCTCAACGGCAGGTCGCCGACCACCTGCCGTCGGCCGAGCAGGTCACTGACCTGCACGTCCCGGACGTCGGTGACGGTGATCCGGTGGTCGACCAGGTCCCGCACCGGTGGCAGCACCTTGAAGACCGCGCCGGCCTCCAGGGTGGCCTCGCGGATCTGGCGGATCAACGCGGCGTCCGCGTTGGCCACCGAGAAGATCACGGTGGTGGCGCCGGTACGCCGGACCGAGGTGCCGACGTCCTGCCGTCCACCCAGCACGCGCACCCCGCCGATGCGCAGGTCGCTCTTGTCGGGGTCGTCGTCGAGCGCGCCGACCGGCAGATACCGGCCGCGCGGGTCGCTGAGCATCGCGCGCAGCAGGCCCTGGCCGGCGTCACCCATCCCGAACAGCAGCACGGGCGTTGACGACCGGACGTCCGGCCGCATGGCGAGGTCGCGGCGGTGCCGGTACGCGAACCGGGCGCCGAGCATGAAGAGCAGGGCCAGCGCGCCGCCGACCAGCGGGGTGCTCGCCGGAACCGGTCGCTCGCCGGACGGCAGCAGGGCGAGCAGCACGATGCCCCCCGTCGTGAGGGCGGTCCCGGCGACGCCCTGAACCTCCTGCAGACTGCCCAGCGGGTGTCGTCCGGAGTAGAGCCGGCGTAGCGCCGCCACCGCCACGTGTACGACCGCCGCCACGACGCCGACCGCTGCTGCCCGCCCCAGCTGTCCCGGGGGCGGCTGGAACTCGAACCGGGTCCACGCGGCCGTGACGAATCCACCGACCCAGGCGGTGGTGTCGGTGGCGAGGAACCCGGCCGTGCGCTGACGGGCCCTGGCCCGCCGCGCCTGCCGGTCCGCGTGCTGCGTGTTCTCGGTGTCCTGCGGCATGTGCTGGCTCCCTGTCCCGTCGCACGCCCCTTCCGCCCACACGACGGAAGGAGCCTCTAGGCTCTTTGTTCTTGTTACATGCCAAAGCGGCGCTATTGGGCGCTTTCGGAGTTTGTGAGCTGAATAGGCTGTAGGTCCGGTGCCTTCAGCGGGCTGGAACGCCCTTGACCGTCACCTGATCGGGTACGTCCCGAACGACGCAGGCACCTGCCCCGACCGTGCTGTCCCGTCCGATCCGCAGGCCCTGGAGCACTGCGGCGGTGGTTCCGATCAGCACGCCCTCGCCCAGGTGGACGTCACCGGACACGGCGGCGAGCGGGTTGACCGAGACGTAGTCCGCGAGGCGGCTGTCGTGGCCGACGGTGGCGTTCTGATTGAGATGGACGTGCCGGCCGAGGGTGACGTTCGTGGTGACCCTGGCTCCCGCGAAGGCCACGAAACCCGGCCCGTACTCGGTGTCCGGCCCGATGGTGGCGTCCGGGTGGACGAGACTCGCGGCCTCGGTGTCGTACCCGTCGATGCGGCCGCCGATGGCGCGGCGGATCCGGGGATCGCCGATCCCGATGAGGTGTCGGGTGGCCGGGGGCGCGTCGCGCAGCCAGGCCACGTCCCCGAGGTACGGCACGTCGAGTCGCTGCAACCGTTTCAGGTTCTCTTCGCTGGGTCGGTCGTCGACGACGCCCAGCAGTTGCCAGATCGGCCGGCCGGCGGCCTCGTTGACTGCCCGGGCGATGGTCAGCACCTCCCGGCCGTGGCCGCCGCAGCCGACCACCACCAGTCCCGTTGTCACGCGGCGGGCCCTCCCGTTCGAGCGGCCAGGAACTCGTCGATCGCGGCCAGCACCCGTGCGATCTGCGGCTCGGTCAGGGCACTCCCGCTGGGCAGGGTGAGCCCGTCGGCGAAGAGCCGCTCCGCCGCACCGCTGAGCAGGCTCTCCGCGCCGGCGTGCATGGGCTGAAGGTGCATCGGCTTCCACACTGGCCGGGTCTCGATGTCCCGCTCGGCCAGGTGGGCCGCCAGGTCGTCGGCCTGCCAACCACACCGCTCCCGCTCGACGGTGATGACGGTGAGCCAGCAGTTCGACTCGGTGTCCTCGGCGCCGAGGAGTTGGACGCCCGGCACCGGGGCGAAGAGCTTGGCGTAGTGGTCGCGTAGTTGGCGGCGTCGCGCGATCATCTCGTCCAGCCGGAGCAACTGGGCCCGGCCGAGCGCCGCGAGGAGGTTGCTGAGCCGGTAGTTGTAGCCGGTCTCCCGGTGCTCGTAGTGTCGCGCCGGTTCGCGGGCCTGGGTGGAGAGGTGGCGGGCCCGGTCGAGAAGTGCGACGTCGTCGCTCACCAGCATCCCGCCGCCGGAGGTGGTCATGATCTTGTTGCCATTGAACGACAGCACGCCGGCGTGCCCGAAGGAGCCGGCGGGCTGCCCACGGTGACTCGCCCCGAGCGCCTCCGCGGCGTCCTCCACAAGGGGGACCTCGGCCTCGTCGCAGACCGGGACCAGCGAGAGGTAGTCGACGCAGCTGCCGAACATGTCCACCGGGACGATCGCGCCAACCCGCTCGCCGCGCGATCGCAGCCGACGCAGCAGGTCGGCGGTGAGGTCGACGTCGAGGTTGCCGGTCCTGGGGTCGCAGTCCACGAAGACTGGACGCGCGCCGATGTAGTGGACCGCGTTGGCGGTGGCGACGAAGGTGAGCGTGGGCACGATGACCACGTCACCAGGTGTCACGCCGACGCCGAGCAGAGCCAGGTGCAGGGCGGCGGTGCCGGAGCTGACCGCCACGGCTCCGCCGGTGCCGACCCGCTCGGCGATGTCGTGCTCGAAGGCCTGCAGGTCCGGGCCGGCCGGCGCCACCCAGCCGGAACGCAGGGCAGCGACCAGGTACGACTCTTCGAGAGGGCCGACGTCGGGCGGGGACAGGTGGATCGTCTGGCTCATCGGCCGGCTCCCCAGCGGGTCGTCACGCCGGTGTCCGGTCGCGCTGCGGAGGTGCCGGACGGCGAGGCGGCGTACCGAGGAACTCCGGCGCGGTCGCGGACCCGGCCGCGTTGATTCCCTCGCGGCGCAGCACGGTCCGCACGGTCGCGGCGAGAATCGACAAATCCACCCGGAGGTTGTGGCTCTCCACGTACCGCACGTCGAATTCCAGCTTCTCCTCCCAGCTCAAGCTGTTGCGCCCCCGCACCTGGGCCAACCCCGTGACGCCGGGCCGGACCTCGTGCCGCAGGGCCTGCCGGGGGGAGTAGCGGCTGAGGTATTCGGGCAGCAGCGGGCGCGGGCCGACCAGGCTCATGTCGCCGCGCAGCACGTTCCAGAGCGTGGGCAGCTCGTCCAGACTGGTGGCGCGCAGCCAACGCCCGAGTGGGGTGAGTCGATCGCGGTCTCCGACCAGGCCGAGGTTCAGGTTGGGTGGCCGCATGGTGCGGAACTTGACCAGCACGAAAGGTTGTCCGTGCAGTCCGGCGCGGCACTGGCGGAAGAGCACTGGGCGACCGAGACCCATCGCGACCAGAGCCGCCACCACGATCAGCAACGGCGTGACCAGGATGAGAAGGACCGCCGCCACGACGACGTCGGCGACTCGCTTGCCCCGTTTCGGGCTGCTCCGGGGCAGTGACAGATCGGCGTCCACGAGACCATCAGGCACCGGCACGGTGTGACCTCCCACATGATTTACACAAAACGTACGCATTTGTCACATCAGGTACACATGACGCGGTGTCACCGAATAGCGACAGTCAGTCCGCATTCCCCCGATCAACCCCGAAACCCCGTGGTCGGACACGGCCAGATCAGCGGCCTTGTGCAGCTCCTGGCGTCGACAGGCCGGGCGGTAGAGTCGCGTCGGCCAGTCAGGCGAGGGAAGAACTGGCCGGTCGGGCGAGGGGGATGGCGTGCTGCATCTGAGGGTGATCGCCCCGGTGGACCTGTCGACGGATGTCGTCGACCTGCTCTCCGCGGAGGCGGGGGTGACTCACCTCGCCGTGCTGCCTGGTGCCGCCCGGCAACCACCGGGTGATCTCATCCTCTGCGACGTGGTGCGGGAGAGCGCCGACCGCGTGCTGCGGGAGTTGCGGCGGATCGGCGTGGACACCAGCGGCGGCATCGCCGCGGACGACGTCGAGCTGACCATCTCCGATGCGGCCGACCGGGCGGCGGAGGACGCACCAGGCAGTGGCGCGGACGCGGTGGTCTGGGACGAGATCGCCGCGAAGACCGGCGAGCAGACGGAACTGTCCGGCACCTACCTCGTGCTGATCGTGGTGGCCACCATGATCGCCGGCATCGGGGTGCTGCTGGACCAGCCGATTCTCATCGTCGGGGCGATGGTGGTCGGTCCGGAGTTCGGTCCCCTCGCCGCGCTGTGCGTGGCGTTGCTGCGCCGCCAGCTCGGGGTGATCGGCCGCTCGGTGCAGGCTCTCGTGGTCGGGTTCCTGGCGGCCATGGTGGCGACAGTGCTGAGCACCTGGGCGCTGACAGCAGTTGGCCTGGTCAGTCGGGAGATGCTGCTCGCCGAACGCCCGCTCACCGACTTCATCTGGCGGCCGGACGCGCTGTCCTGGGTGGTCGGTCTACTCGCCGGTGTGGCCGGGATGCTCTCGTTGACGTCGAAGAAGTCCGGCAGCCTGGTCGGGGTGCTGATCTCGGTGACCACGGTCCCGGCCGCAGCGAACGTGGCGGTGGCTGCCGCCTACGGAGCGTGGGATGAAGCGGGCGGCTCGGCCCTCCAACTGGTGATCAACCTGGCTGCGATCGTCCTCGCCGGGCTGCTCACCCTCGTGGTGCAGCAGGTCTGGTGGAGGGGCCTGGCTCGCCGGTCCCCTCGTTCAGCAACCGGGTGAGCAGCGTCCGCAACGGGATCGACTCACCGTCGCGGCCGCCGGCCCCGACCACCAACGGCGCCGGGCTGGGCTCCGGGTCGACGCCGAACAGCCGGGCCCGCAGGCCGCCCGGAATGGTCAGCAGGTGGAACCGGCCGTCCACGTCCACGGCCCGGGTCTCGGCCCGGTCGACGTACCAGCCGGTCAGCCTGGTCCGGTAGCGCCCGCGCCCGTCGTAACCCCGGGCGACCAGCCGGGTGGTGCGCAGCCCCCGCCGGGTCGCCTCGGCCACGAACCAGGCCACCAGCTTCGCCGCCTCGGCCTGCTCGGCGGCCCGCCGCCGCGCGTCCGCGTCGGCGTGCGCCCGCACCGCCTGCTGCCGCTGATCCCGCCACGTCCGGCCGTCCGGCTCACTCACGACGCCGACGGTACGCGACGCGGCTCAGTCGAGGACGGCCCGCAGGGTGCGCCGGGCGATCGCGGCCATCACCAGGTTGGTCTCGACGTAGTACGGCAGCGCGTTGATCGCCTGCTCCAGCGCCCATCCGCGCCCGCGCTCCCACGTCGCATCGTCCACGCCGAGCGCCCGCCGGTACGTCTCCCGCGACCCGGCGTCGAACAGGTTCCACGCCGGCATCAGGTCCACCGCCGGGTCGCCCACGTCGACGGCGCCGAGGTCGATGACCGCGGCCAGCCGGCCGTCGCGCACCAGCAGGTTGCCCGGCATCAGGTCGGCGTGGATCCACACGTCGGCCACCTGATACCGCGGGACAACCCGGCAGCGGTCCCACACCTTGGCGAGCCGAGCGGTGTCGGTGAGCTGGATGCTGCTGGCCAGGGCCGACCGCACTCCGCCGTCCTGGTCGGCCAGCGGGCCGCCCCGGCCGGATCCGGACCAGGTCCGGCCACCGGTGTCGATGGCGTGCAGGGCGGTGACGACGCCGGCCAGGTCCCGGGCGAAGGCGTCCAGGTCGCCGAAGCGGCCGGGGTGGATCGGCTCTCCGGGGATCCAGCGGTACGCCGTCCACGGCCCCGGGTACCCCTCGCCCGGCTCACCGAGGCCGAGCGGTTCGGGCACCGCGATCGGCAGGTGCCGGCCGAGTAGCCGAGCGTGCTCCTGCTCCCGCAGCAGCTCGGCCCGCAGCTCGGCGTCGGCCGTCGGTTGCAGAGGAAACCGCAGGACGATCTCCGCACCGAGCCGGAAGAGGGCGTTCACCGTGCCGGTCGAGGGGAGCGGACGAACGGGGAGCGCCCGCCACTCGGGAAACTGCTCGGCGACCAGGGCGGCCACCACCTCGGCGCTGACGTCGAGCTGATCGGCGTGCATCTTCACCGCGAGAGCATCACGCATCGCTGCGCTGCCAGGCGAGCCGATTTCCCCCGGGTCCGCATCCTCCTCCGTGGCTCCCTCACTCCGACGGCACATGCAGATTCTGGGGAGCCCGATGCATGCGGCCCCTGTCGAGCTGCCCCAGATCTGGACCGCCGCCACACGGACTCGCCCCACGAGTGGGGCAGCTCGACAGGTCTCCGTGAGGACCCGGGCGGGGCAGGGTAGCTCGCTGACGACAAGGCAGGGACGGCCCAGCCTGTCCTCCTCGACCTCCACCACGGCGCCGTGGGGCACACCGGGCAGGCCGGCGATCGAGGTCGACAGAATCTTGGGTGCTCGGGATGCCGCCCGCGTGGGCGACATCCCGAGCTTGTCGAGCAAGGGCTGCGCGCCCTGCTGGTTGATCAGGCCAGGCCGGCGCGGCGCAGGGCCTCCGCCATCGCGTCATTGGCCGGCGCCGGCGCACCCTGCCGCTGCTGCCCGCCGCGGCCACCCTGCCCGCCACCCTGCCCGCCGCGGCCACCCTGCGCGCCACGACCACCCTGACCGCCACCCTGCCCGCCCCGGGAACCCTGCGCGCCGCGACCACCCTGACCGGCAGGACCACCCTGCGGCCCGCGCTGCGCCGGGCCGCCACGCCCCTCCTGGCTCGTCCGACCACCGCCACCGGCGGCTCCCGGCTCGTCCTCCAGGCGCAGGGTCAGCGAGATGCGCTTACGGGGTACGTCCACGTCGAGCACCCTGACCTTGACCACGTCACCGGACTTCACCACGTCGCGGGGGTCCTTCACGAAGGTCCGGGACAGCGCCGAGACGTGCACGAGACCGTCCTGGTGCACCCCGACGTCGACGAACGCGCCGAACGCGGCCACGTTGGTGACCACGCCTTCGAGCACCATGCCCGGCGTCAGGTCGCCAATCTTCTCCACTCCTTCGACGAAGGTGGCGGTGCGGAACTCCGGCCGAGGATCCCGGCCCGGCTTCTCCAGCTCGGCGAGGATGTCGGTGACGGTGGGCAGACCGAACCGGTCGTCGACGAAGTCGGTGGCCCGCAGCCCCCGCAGGATGGTGCTCTTACCGATCACCGAGCGCAGGTCCTGACCGGTGGTGGAGAGGATCCGGCGCACCACCGGGTACGCCTCGGGGTGCACGCTGGAGGAATCCAGTGGGTCGTCGCCGTCGGGGATGCGCAGGAAGCCCGCGCACTGCTCGAACGCCTTCGGACCGAGTCGCGCCACCTTCTTCAGTTCGGTACGCGACCGGAACGGCCCGTTGGCATCCCGGTGCAGCACGATGTTCTCGGCCAGCCCGGCGCCGATCCCGGAGACCCGGGTCAGCAGCGGCGCCGAGGCGGTGTTGACGTCCACCCCGACCGCGTTGACGCAGTCCTCCACCACCGCGTCCAGCGACCGGGACAACTTCACCTCGGACAGGTCGTGCTGGTACTGGCCGACCCCGATCGACCGGGGGTCGATCTTGACCAGCTCGGCGAGCGGGTCCTGGAGTCGTCGGGCGATGGAGACCGCGCCGCGCAGCGACACGTCCATCCCGGGCAGCTCCTGCGAGGCGTACGCGGAGGCGGAGTAGACCGACGCGCCGGCCTCGGAGACCATCACCTTGGTCAGGTTGAGCTGCGGGTGCCGCTTGATCAGGTCGGCGGCCAGCTTGTCGGTCTCCCGGGAGGCGGTGCCGTTGCCGATCGCGATCAACTCCACCCCGTGTGCCCCGGCGAGCCGGGCGAGGGTCTCGACCGACGCGTCCCACTGCCGGCGTGGCTCGTGCGGATAGATCGTGTCGGTGGCGAGCACCTTGCCGGTGGCGTCCACCACGGCCACCTTCACGCCGGTCCGCAGGCCCGGGTCCAGGCCCATCGTGGGGCGGGTGCCGGCCGGCGCGGCCAGCAGCAGGTCGCGCAGGTTGGTCGCGAAGACCCGCACCGCCTCCTCCTCGGCCGCCTGCCACAGCCGCATCCGCAGGTCCGCGCCGAGGTGGATGAGGATCCGGGTACGCCAGGCCCAGCGGACCGTGTCGGTCAACCAGCGGTCGGCGGGGCGACCGGCGTCGGAGACCCCGAACCGGCCGGCGATGGCCGCCTCGTACCGGGTCGGGCCGGTCGGTGCGGCGTCGGACTCGCCGGCCTCCTCCGGTTCCATGGTCAGGTCGAGCACGCCCTCCTTCTCGCCCCGGAACATGGCCAGGATCCGGTGCGAGGGCAGCTTCGGGTACGGCTCGGAGAAGTCGAAGTAGTCGGAGAACTTGGCGCCCGTGGTCTCCTGCCCCTCGCGTACCCGGGAAGCCAGGCGCCCTCGCGACCACATCTGCTCGCGCAGCGTGCCGATCAGGTCGGCGTCCTCCGCGAAGGTCTCGATGAGGATCGCCCGCGCGCCCTCCAGCGCGGCGGCGGCGTCGGCGATGCCCTTCTCCGCATCGACGAACCCGGCGGCGGTGGCCCGTGGGTCCTGGGTCGGGTCGGCCAGCAGCGTCTCGGCCAACGGCGCCAACCCGGCCTCGCGGGCGATCTGCGCCCGGGTCCGCCGCTTCGGCTTGTACGGCAGGTAGATGTCCTCCAGCCGGGACTTCGAGTCGGCGGCCATGATCTGCGCTTCCAGGGCCTCGTCGAGCTTGCCCTGACCGCGGATCGACTCCAGCACGGCGGCCCGCCGCTCGTCCAGCTCGCGCAGGTAGCGCAGCCGCTCCTCCAGAGTGCGCAGCTGGGTGTCGTCGAGCAGGCCGGTGGCCTCCTTGCGGTAACGGGCGATGAACGGCACGGTGGCGCCGCCGTCGAGCAGCTCCACGGCCGCCCGCACCTGACGCTCGGCCACGCCAAGCTCGTCGGCGATCCGCTGATGAACAGACTGGGTCACGATCTCGATCCGCCTTCGACTCGATCCGCCTTCAAAGAGCGGGTACCGCCTGCATTCTGCCGGGCGGCCCCCGACGCTGTCGCCGCGCCCGGCCGGGGTGACCGGCGGCGGTGTCAGCGGCCCTGCGCTAGCGTGGCGATCATGGAAACACCTGCGGAGCCGCGCGCCCGGCGGCTCTTCGGCGGCAGCGCCCGGGCCCTCGGCGACCTGACGGCCAACCCGTTCCGCGCCGACCGGGACCGGATCGTCGGCTCGCCGTTCTTCGCCCGCCTCGGCGGTGTCACCCAGGTGATCAGCCCGGTCGGCTCCGGGCTGCTGGTGCACAACCGGCTCACCCACAGCCTCAAGGTCGCCCAGGTGGCCCGGGCGGTCGCCGAGCGGTTGAACGCCGACGAGCGGTGGCGTGACCTGCTGGACAAGCTCGGCGGCTGCGACCCCGACGTGGTGGAGGCCGCTGCGCTCGCACACGACCTCGGCCACCCGCCGTTCGGGCACCTGGGGGAGCGGGTGCTGGACCGGCTGGCTCGCCAGCGCCTCGGCCTCGCCGACGGGTTCGAGGGCAACGCCCAGTCGTACCGGATCGTCACCAGCACCGAGATCCGCGGCGCGGCCACCACCGGGCTGGACCTCACCGCCGCGGTCCGCGCGGCGATGCTGAAGTACCCGTGGACCCGGCTGGACCACCCCGACCCGCACCCGCGCACGATGGACCCGCCGCCGCGCGGGGCCACCCCTCCGCCGGACGACCCGGAGAGCGGCTCGTCGAAGTTCGGCGCGTACCGGACCGAACTCGACGACCTGCGGCAGGCCCGGGAGCCGTTCGCCGGCCGCATCCCGGACTGGCAGCAGACCGTGGAGGCGTCGGTGATGGACACCGCCGACGACATCGCGTACGCCATCCACGACGTGGAGGACTTCTACCGGGTCGGTGTGCTCCAACAGGGGTCGGTGTCCGCCGAGTTGATGGCGTGGCAGCGCGAGAGCGGGCACTTCCGGGCGATCACCGACGCGGCGCTGGCCACCGCGGCCCGGCGTCCGGGGGCGGCGATCGAGCGGTTGCGTCGGCAGCTGCACCGCAAGGACGCCTGGATCGCCGACGACGACGCGTTCGCCGCCGCTGTCGAGCACGTCCGCGAGGAGTTGGTCGACGGGCTGCTGGCGATGCCGTTCGACGGCTCGATCGAGGCCGAGCAGTACGTGGCGCGGTTCTCCGCCCGCTGGTCCACCCGTTTCGTCGAGGCGATCACGGTGACCGACCAGCCGTCGGTGCGCTCCGGTCACGTGCTGCTGGGCTGCGCGCAGTGGCACGAGGTGCAGGTGCTCAAGTTCGTCCACCACCGGTTCGTGCTGGCCCGACCGGATCTCGCCCTGCACCAGCGCGGCCAGGCCCGGCTGCTGGGCACCCTGGTCGAGGCGCTCTGGGAGTGGCTGCTCGACCCGGAGGAGGAGTCGCGACTGCCCCGCCGGCTGCACGACCTGGTCGAGCTGGCCGAGGCGGAACTGCACCCGCGGATCCCGGACCGGATCGGCCGCGCCCGGGGGCGGGCCATCGTGGACTTCGTCGCGCAGCTCACCGACGGTCAGGCGGTGGCCATGCTGGATGCGCTCTCCGGCCGCTCCGGCGCGCTCTGGACCGACGCCTTCGTGCTCTGACCCGGCTCAGGCGACGGACTGCCACCAGCCGTCGACGGCGGGCGGCTCGTCGACCACCACCCGCTCGCCTGGGCGGGGCACGGCGAGGCGCACGTCGCGGGCCTTCGCCTCGGCCCACAGCCGGTCCACCGGCTCGGACCAGTCGTGCAGGGCCAGGTTGAACGTCGCCCAGTGCACCGGGACGAACAGCCCGCCACGCAGGTCGAGGTGGGCGTCGACCGCCTCCTCGGGGAACATGTGGATCGTCGGCCAGGCCCGGTCGTACGCGCCGATCTGCATCAGCGTCACGTCGAACGGCCCGTGCTCGGCGCCGATCGCCGCGTACCCGTCGAAGTAACCGGAGTCGCCGGTGTAGAAGACCTTGCGGCGCGCCCCGGCGACCACCCACGAACTCCAGAGCGTGCCGTCGCGGCGCAGCCCTCGCCCGGAGAAGTGCTGGGCGGCGGTGGCGGTGATCTCCAGCCCGGCGACCCGGTGGGACTCGGACCAGTCCAGCTCGATGATCCGCTCGGCGGGTACGCCCCAGCGGTCCAGGTGCGCGCCCACGCCGAGCGGCACCAGGAACGGCGCGGACTGCCCGGCCAGCAGCGCCCGGACGGTCGGCATGTCGAGGTGGTCGTAGTGGTCGTGCGAGATCAGGATGGCGTCCAGCGGCGGCAGCTCGTCGAGGCGTACCGGTGGTTCGTGCAGCCGGCGAGGACCGACCAGCCCGGAGGGGGAACACCGCTCGCTCCACACCGGGTCGAGCAGCACCCGCCGGCCCTCGATCTCGATCAACGTCGAGGCGTGGCCGTACCAGACGATGTTCAGCTCGTCGACGGTGTCGACGGTGTGGGGTGCGCTGGAGCGCAGCAGTGGCACGGGTGCGGTCGGGCGTCGCTTCTGCTTGCCGAAGATCAGCTCGCGGACCAGGTTGCGGCCCGGCTCGGCGACCATCGTGCGGGTGCCGGCCTGGTTGTGGAAGGTGCCCTCGCGGAACTGGGGCGAGCGGGCCGCCCGTTCGGCCCGGGCCCCGCTGAGCCGGCCGCCGAGCGCCGCTGGCACATCCCGGGCGACCCAGGCCAGCCCGGCCAGCGCCGCCAGCCCGGCCGCGCCCCGCATCCGCCGCCCGAGCGACCGTTCGACGTCCGTGCTCTGCGCTCGTGCCATTGCCGTCCCTCCGACGTGTCCGCCCTACACGGTAGTCACCCGGACCGGTCCGTGCCTCGGCGGTCGCCACGCCGGGTCGATCGCCGGCAGCGGCGACCGACCCGGGACGGGCTCAGCGGGTGACCTAGCCGCCGTTGCTGGGGCGCCGGGCGGTGATCCGGAACGTCCGGCCCACGCCCGCGATCCGGTCCACCGCGGCCAGGAACTTCGGGCCCATGGCTGCCCGGGCCTGGACCGCCGGGTGGGTGGCGCCGAAGTCCTCCGGGTTGGCCTGCCCGTCGGCGAAGAGCGCGTACGTGAGCACGGCCGCACCGGAGCGGTCGAAGATCACGCCGGCCTCGTGCCGGGCGTCGGCGTACCAGCCGGCCTTGGTGGCGATCCGGGCCCGCTCGTCCGAGGACATGGTGCGCCGGATGCCGTCGGTGAAGGCCACCGGGGAACGCAGGAGGCCCAACAGGTACGTGGTCGAGGCGGGGGAGAGCAGCGTGCCGCCGACCAGGGCGCGCAGCAGGTCGTGCGTCTCGCGCGGGGTGCTGGTGCCGAGGAAGAACCGGTTCGGGTTGGCCACCGGCTGAACCTGGGTGTTCGGGAAACCCTTGGCGACCAGGATGGAGTTGATCTCGGCAGCCGGGGCGACCAGCCCGCACAGCCGCACCGCCGTGTCGTCCGAGACGGTCAGCAGATTGGCCAGCACGTGACCGAGGGTCACCATGCTCGGGTACGCGCCGTCCAGGCTGAAGATGCCGTCACCGCCCGGCACGACGATCGCCGCGCTCACCTCGACCTGCTGGTCCAGGGTGAGCAGCCCCCGGTCGACCTTGTCGAGCACCGCCGTGGCGACCGCGATCTTGTTGACGCTGTACGCCTCGATCCGCCGGTCCGCGTCGGCCTCCACCGCCACCACCGGCGTGCCGGCCGGGTCGGCGACGCTGACGTACGCCTGCCAGTTGCCGCCGGCCTCAACGCTGTGCTTGGCGAAGACGGCGGCCACCCGGCGGGCTGCCCGGGCCGGGGTGGTCGGGGTGACCTCGGTGCTCTCGGCGGCGCTCGCCGAGGAGCCGGCGCCCAGCACCGTGCCGGCGGTGGCCACCGTGCCCAACCCGAGTGCCGTTCTGCGGTTCAGTCGCATGGTCGATCGTCTCCCCCATCGTGGTGCGCCAGAGCGCTTGCTGGCCCACCACCCTAGGCGAGTTGATCGATCCACAATGTCCCCCGAACAGTCCCGAACAACTCCGAACAGGTCAGCCGAATCGTCGGCGCACTGCGGCGCCGACTGCGCTCGCCGGCCCGGAGACAAGTTGCCGCAGGTCGGGCAGATGACCGCCGCGTACCGCCTCACCGGCCGGGTTCGGGGCGAAGACCGAGCCGTCGTTCGCGACGACCGGCCGTCCACTCAGGCCGGCCAGCCGCATCAACGGCCCGACGAGGATGTCGTAGACGCCCGGCAGCACGGTGAACCCGACCCGCATCACCACGTTGAGCCGGCCCACGGACACCTCCCGACGGGGACGGTCCACACAGTTCACGATGGCCCGGGCCACCCGATGAGGGCTGGCGACCGGCGGCGGAGGTCGCCCGACCCGGCCCAGGTAGTTGGCCGCCTGCTGGTACACCGGTGTGTCCACGCTGCCCGGGTTGACCAGACACAGCCGGATCTCCGGGCTGTCGCGCAACTCCTGCTGCACCGTGCGGACCAGACCCTGCAAACCCCACTTGCTCGCCACGTACGCGCTCATGTTCGGGGCGGTGATGTGGCCGAGCACCGAGCCGGTGAGGACGACAGTGCCGGCCCCGGCGGCCCGGAAGTGCCGCAGCGCCACCCGCACCGAGCCGGCAGCGCCGAGCAGGTCGGTCCGTACCACCTGGTCGAAGACCCGCCCGGGCAGCTCGTCGAAGCGACCGTAGGCCATCACCGCCGCCGTGTGCACCCAGACGTCGATGCGACCGAACCGCTCGATCGCCGCGTCGGCGAGCGCGTCCAGCGCGCCCGGCTCGGTGACGTCGGTCGGCACGGTCAACACGTCGACGTCGGCGCACTCCGCGCGTACCTCGGCCAGGGTCGTGGTGGCGCGAGCGGCGAGGACCAGACGGTCGCCGCGCTCGGCGAACTCCCGGGCCGTCGCCCGGCCGATCCCGCTGCTCGCGCCCACGATCACGACCACTCGGCTCACGGTTCGAGCACGACCTTGATGCAGCCGTCCTCCTTCTTCTGGAACATCTCGTACGCCTGCGGCGCCTGGCTCAGCGGCATCCGGTGGGTGCGCAGGTCCTCCACACCCAGCGGGTCGTCGTCGCCGGAGAGCAGCGGCAGGATGTCGTCGGTCCACCGGCGCACGTGGCACTGCCCCATCCGCAGCTGGATGCCCCGGTCGAACATCTCCATCAGCGGCATCGGGTCCGCCTCGCCGCCGTACACGCCGGACAGCGACACGGTGCCGCCACGGCGAACCGCCTTGAGCGCGGCGTGCAGGACGGACAGCCGGTCAACGCCAGCCCGGTCGGTCATCGTCTGGGCCAGCTTGTCCGGCAACAGCCCGGCGGCGGTCTGAGCCAACTTCCCCGCCGGCGAACCGTGCGCCTCCATCCCGACCGCGTCGATCACCGCGTCCGGACCGCGACCGTCGACCAGGTCGATCAACGCGCCCGGCACGTCGGACAGCTCACTCACGTCGAGCACCTCGATGCCGTGCCGGCGGGCCAGCTCCAGCCGCTCCGGCACCAGGTCCAGCCCGATCACCCGGCCCGCGCCGAGGTGGCGGCCGATCCGTGCGCAGAACTGCCCGACCGGGCCCAACCCGAAGACGGCCAGCGTGCCGCCCGGCGGGGTGTCCGCGTACTTCACCGCCTGCCAGGCGGTCGGCAGAATGTCGGACAGGTAGAGGTAACGCTCGTCAGCGCCGGTCTGCGGGATCTTGATCGGCCCGAAGTGGGCCTGCGGGACGCGCAGGTACTCGGCCTGCCCGCCCGGCACCGAACCGTAGAGCGAGGTGTAACCGAACAACGCCGCGCCCTTGCCCTCGCTGGTGACCTGGGTGGTCTCGCACTGCGCGTAGAGCTGCCGCTGGCACATCCAGCAACTCCCGCAGGAGATGTTGAACGGGATCACCACCCGGTCGCCGGGCTTGAGCCCGGTCACGCCCGACCCGACCTCCTGGACGATCCCCATCGGCTCGTGGCCCAGGACGTCACCCGGCTTCAGGTACGGCCCAAGAACCTCGTACAGGTGCAGGTCGGAGCCGCAGATCGCAGTTGAGGTGATCTTCACGATCGCGTCGGTGGGTTCCTCGATCCGAGGGTCCGGCACCTCCTCGACCCGTACGTCCCGCTTGCCCTGCCAGGTCAGTGCCTTCATGTCCCTCGTCCCTTCTCACGCCGTCTCGAAAGACTGCTACCCGGGCTCGGGCACTTGAACCTGCTGCGCTTTCCGATGTCCGGGTTGTTCTCGGGTCTGTCTGTTGGTGGGTGGTCGCGCTCGGGGACCTGGGGGCGGCGTCTTCGTCGGTGGTTGCGGTAGGGGGCTGGGGGCGACCGTCCCCGGCTCCGGGCGGTCAGGCTTGATCCCTCCGCCGGGAACGGTCGCCCCCAGCCCCGTGGGTGGCCGCTGTCCGTCGCTCCGTGCGCCGCCTTCGAGAACCCCGACCGGTGGGGGCGCTGCCTGTGGGTTGATCGACTCGTGTTCCTTGAAGTCGCGGTATCGGAGGCGCTTTGACAGCCCGACTTCATGAAACCCGAGTGGATCACGCAGTCGTGGCCAGTGCGGCGGCGCGAGCGGGTCGGGCCAGCGTGGCGTGGGCGGGGCGGGTCAAGGCGGCGGGCAGCAGCGAGGTGTGGTGTCGCCAGGCAGGTCGGCGCGGGTAGGGCGACTGGCACGTGACGGCGTGTCGGCAAGGTTCAGGAAGGGTCCGCGATCGGAGCGACCGGCGTACCGCAGCGAAAACCGCAACTCGCGGACCACCCGTGACCAAGGGCAGGGCTGGGGCGACCGTCCCCGGCGGAGGGATCAAGCCTGACCGCCCGGAGCCGGGGACGGTCGCCCCAGCCCCACCGCAACCACAAACCGAACGCCGAACCAAAGACCGAACGCCGAGTCCCAAGGACCGAACGCCGAGCCAAGGACAAACGCCGGACCGCCGTACCCCCGAAAACAGCGCAGGGGTACGGCGGTCCGGCGTCGTGCGGTGGCCTCAGGAACCGGGGGTGTTGCCGGCGCCCTTCGCGGTGGCCGCGAGGTAGTCGCGGTTGAGTCGGCCGATGGTGTTCAGCGGGATGCCCTTCGGGCAGGCCGGGGTGCATTCGCCAGCGTTGGTGCAGCCGCCGAAGCCGGCCTCGTCGTGCGCGTCGACCATGCCGATCACCCGGGTGTACCGCTCCGGCTGGCCCTGCGGCAGCAGCGAGAGCTGGGTGAGCTTGGCGGCGGTGAAGAGCATGCCCGAGCCGTTCGGGCAGGCTGCCACGCACGCGCCGCAGCCGATGCAGGCCGCCGATTCGAAGGCGGCGTCGGCGTTGGCCTTGGCGACCGGGGTGGAGTGCGCCTCGGGCGCGCTGCCGGTTGGCGCGGTGACGTAGCCACCGGCGGCGATGATCTTGTCGAAGGCGCTCCGGTTGACCACCAGGTCCTTGATGACCGGGAAGGCGCTGGCCCGCCACGGCTCGATGTCGATCGTCTCGCCGTCGGTGAACTGGCGCATGTGCAGCTGGCACGCAGTGGTGCCGCGCTGCGGCCCGTGCGCGTCGCCGTTGATCATCAGGCCGCACATGCCGCAGATGCCCTCGCGGCAGTCGTGGTCGAACGCCACCGGGTCTTCACCGGCGAGGATCAGCCGCTCGTTGAGCACGTCGAGCATTTCCAGGAACGACATGTCCGGGGACACGTCGTCGACCGGGTAGGTCACCATCCGACCCTTGTCCTCAGGGCCCTTCTGGCGCCAGATGCGCAGGGTCAGGTTCACTTGTAACTCCGCTGCGTGGGGTGGACGTATTCGAACTTCAGGTCTTCCTTGTGCAGCACCGAGGGCTCGCCGTCGGCGGTGAACTCCCAGGCCGCCACGTACGCGAACCGGTCGTCGTCGCGCTGCGCCTCACCGTCGGGCGTCTGGTGCTCGGCCCGGAAGTGGCCGCCGCAGGACTCCTCACGGTGCAGGGCGTCGATGCACATCAGCTCGGCCAGTTCGAAGAAGTCGGCCACCCGGCCGGCCTTCTCCAGCGACTGGTTGAGTTCCTCGCCGGTGCCGGACACCTTGACCCGCTGCCAGAACTGCTCGCGCAGGCCGCGGATCTCGTCGATCGCCTTGCGCAGGCCGGCCTCGCTGCGTTCCATGCCGCAGTGTTCCCACATGATCTGGCCCAGTTCCCGGTGGAACGAGTCCACGGTCCGGTCACCGTTGACCGCGAGCAGCCGCTGGACGCGGTCCTCGACGTCGGTGCGGGCCTCGACCGCCGCCGGGTGACTGGCGTCGACCTTCTCCAGCGGGCCGGAGGCCAGGTAGTTGGCGATGGTGGTGGGCAGCACGAAGTAGCCGTCGGCGAGGCCCTGCATCAGCGCGGAGGCGCCGAGGCGGTTCGCGCCGTGGTCGGAGAAGTTGGCCTCACCGATCACGAACAGGCCGGGGATGTTCGACTGGAGGTCGTAGTCGACCCACAGACCGCCCATCGTGTAGTGCACGGCGGGGTAGATCCGCATCGGTACCTCGTACGGGTCCTCGCCGGTGATCCGCTCGTACATCTCGAAGAGGTTGCCGTACTTGGCCTCGATGGCCTTGCGGCCCAGCCGGTTGATCGCGTCGGCGAAGTCGAGGTAGACGCCGAGCTTGGTCGGTCCGACGCCCCGGCCCTCGTCGCAGACGTTCTTCGCGGCGCGGGAGGCGATGTCGCGGGGGACCAGGTTGCCGAAGGAGGGGTAGATCCGCTCCAGGTAGTAGTCCCGCTCGTCCTCCGGAATGTCCTTCGGTCTGCGGTCGTCGCCCTTGGTCTTCGGCACCCAGACCCGGCCGTCGTTGCGCAGCGACTCGCTCATCAGGGTCAGCTTCGACTGGTGGTCCCCGGAGACCGGGATGCAGGTCGGGTGGATCTGCGTGTAGCAGGGGTTGGCGAAGTACGCGCCCTTGCGGTGCGCCCGCCAGGTGGCGGTGACGTTGCAGCCCTTGGCGTTGGTGGAGAGGTAGAAGACGTTGCCGTAGCCACCGGAGGCGAGCACGACGGCGTCGGCCATCTCGGTGCTGATCTCGCCGGTGACCATGTCCCGGACGACGATGCCGCGGGCCTTGTCGTCGACGAGGACCAGCTCCAGCATCTCGTGCCGGGTGTTCATCTCGACGTTGCCCAGGCCGATCTGCCGTTCGAGCGCCTGGTACGCGCCGAGCAGCAGCTGCTGACCCGTCTGGCCCCGGGCGTAGAAGGTGCGCTGCACCTGGGCGCCGCCGAAGGAGCGGGTGTCGAGCAGGCCGCCGTACTCGCGGGCGAACGGCACGCCCTGGGCGACGCACTGGTCGATGATGTTGACGGAGACCTCGGCGAGCCGGTGCACGTTCGACTCGCGGGAGCGGAAGTCGCCGCCCTTGACGGTGTCGTAGAACAGCCGGTGTACGGAGTCTCCGTCGTTGCGGTAGTTCTTCGCCGCGTTGATGCCGCCCTGTGCCGCGATGGAGTGCGCCCGGCGCGGGCTGTCCTGGTAGCAGTAGGACTTGACGTGGTAGCCCTGCTCGGCCAGGGTCGCCGCGGCCGAGCCACCGGCGAGGCCGGTGCCGACCACGATCACCGTCATCTTGCGGCGGTTGGCGGGGTTGACCAGCTTGGCCTCGAAGCGGCGGGTCTCCCAGCGCTTCTCGACCGGGCCGGCGGGAGCCTTGGTGTCGGCGATCGGGTCGCCCTCGGTGAAGAGTTCCATGTCAGGACACCAATCCGGTGAGTACGGCGAACGGGACCACCAGGTACCCGGCGCAGAGCAGCACGGCGAAGACCAGAGCTGCGGTACGCGCCCGACGCTCGCCACGCGGCGTCTGCTGGCCGAGGCTGCGGAACGCGCTGAACGCGCCATGGCGCAGGTGGAAGCCCACCGCGACGATGGCGAGCGTGTAGAAGAGCGTGACGTACCAGCGCTCGGGCGCGAAGTCGGCGACGACGTTGCCGTACGGCTTGCTGGCGTCGCCGACCGGGTTCAGCGTGCCGGTGGTCAGGTCCAGGATGTGGTAGATCACGAAGAGCAGGATGATCACTCCACCCCAGCGCATCGTGCGGGCCGCGTAGCTGCCGTTGACCTTCTTGCGGTGGGCGTACTTGACCGGGCGGGCGGCGCGGGCCCGCATGGCCAGCACGGTGGCGGCGACGATGTGGGCGACGACCGCGACCACCAGCACGGTGCGCAGGATCCAGAGGAACCAGACGCCGGGCAGCAGCGGCTTGCCGATGTCGCGCAGCCAGTGCGCGTAGTGGTCGAACGAGGTTTCCCCCGTGAACACCTTGAGGTTCCCGAGCATGTGGGCGATCAGGAACAGCGCCAGCAGGATGCCCGTCACCGCCATGACGGCCTTGAGGCCGACGTTCGAGCGGATGGGCGACCGAGTTTTCGTCATTACCACGCAACCGACGCTAGGAGCACTTCGATCAGTCGTCCAATGCATCAAACTCGCAGTGTTGATAGCCGTAGGCTATGTAGATGCAGCTCCATCAGCTTCGGTACTTCGTCGCGGTGGCCGAAGTACGACATTTCACCCAAGCCGCCGATCTCGTAGGCATCACTCAGCCTTCTCTCAGTAAGCAAATTCACGCTCTGGAGACCGACCTCGGGGCGCCGTTGTTCGAGCGGGTACGGGGCAACATCGCCCTCACCGCCGCCGGTGAGGTGCTGCTGCCGTTGGCCACCCGGATCCTCGCCGACGTGGACACCGCCACCCGCGAGGTGCAGGAGCTGGTGGGGTTGCGCCGCGGTAGGGTCCGGCTCGGCGCCACCCCGAGCCTGGCCACCTCGCTCGCCCCACCGGTGCTGCGCCGGTTTCGCGACGCGCATCCCACCGTCGACCTCAAGGTCGAGGAGGGTGGCTCCCAGGATCTGGTGCGCGACCTGCTCCGCGGCGACCTCGACCTGGCCCTCATCATCATGCCGGCCCAGGGCGCCGACCCCGGGCTGCGGGTCGATCCGATCCTGCGCGAGAGCCTGGTGGTGGCCTCGGTGGGGGAGGTGCCGACCGCGTCGCTGACCGGGGAGCTGCGGATCACCGACCTGCGGGACCAGCCGATGGTCATGTTCCGGGAGGGCTACGACCTGCGGGACGCGACCATCCAGGCCTGTCGGGAGGCAGGCTTCGAACCGACCTTCGCGGTGGACGGCGGCGAGATGGACGCCGTCCTCAGCTTCGTCGAGGCGGGGCTGGGCATCGCGCTGGTGCCGGGCATCGTGCTCGCCCGTCGCCCGGGCGTGCGGATCACGCCGCTCGCTCCGCCCGGGGTGCGGCGGACCATCGCGGTGGCCCGCCGCCGCGACATCGTGCCCACCCACGCGGGTCGGGAACTCCGGCGGATCCTGCTCGACTACATCCAGGCGGCGATCGACCGGGGTGAGCTGCCGCCCGGCGTGGAGCCCCTGACCTGACCCGGCCGGCCGGGCCGGAGCGGCCCGGCCGGCCCAAGAGCGGCCCGGTCAGGTCAGCGGCCCTCGGCGTCGTCCATCGCCCGGTAGATCCGTTGCTCCGAGACGGGGTACGGGGTGCCCAGCGCCTGGGCGAAGACGTTCACCCGCAACTCCTCGATCATCCAGCGGATCTGCCGGACGGCGGTCTCCTGCCGGCGAGCCGGCGGAAGGGCAGCGAGCAGGTCGGCGTACTCCTTCTGCACCGCCGCGATCCGGTCCTGCTGCTGGCGGTCCCGCTGCGGGTTGCCACCGAGGCGGTCCAGCCGACGTTCGATGGCGGTGAGGTAGCGCAGCAGGTCGGGCAGGCGCGCGTACCCGGTCTCGGTGATGAACCCGGCGTGCACCAGCCCGGCGAGCTGGCCGCGGATGTCGGCCAACGCGGCCACCACGGCGAGGTTGCGGGTGGCGCCGAGGCGCTGCTCCACGGCGTACGCGGCGGCGAGGACCTTGCGTACCCGGTCCATCACCTCGACCACGGTGTCGACTAGGTCGCCGCGGACCTTCTCGCGCAGGGCCGCGAACCCGTCGGCGTCCCATGCCGGCCCACCCGCCGCGCCGATCAGCCGGTCGATGGCCGCGCCCGCCGCGTCCTCGATCAGCTCCTGCACGCCGCCGTGCGGGTTGCGGCTCAGCGCCAGCTTCGCCTCGTTGTTCAGCCGCCCCTGCAGGAACCGCGCCGGGGACGGCACGGTGAGCCGCAGCAGCCGGCGGGTGCCAGCCCAGTGCGACGCCTCCGCCTCGGCGGGGGAGTCGAACACCTTCACCCCGACCGTGGCGCCCTCGTCGACCAGCGCCGGGTACGCGGTGACCGCGTAGCCGGCGCGGACCTGCTCGATGCTGCGGGGCAGCGTGCCGATGCTCCACTCGCGCAGCCCGGTCCGGGCCACCTCCGGCGCGGCGGCCGCCACCACCTGGCGTACCTCCTGGCGCAGTTGACGTTGCAGGGCCGGCAGGTCCTTGCCCTCGGCGACCGGCTTCTCGTCGGCGTCGAGCACCCGGAAAGTGACCCGCAGGTGGGCGGGAAGCTTGCCCGGCTCCCAGGCGTCGCGGGGGACGGTGACGCCGGTCATCCGCCGCAGCTGGCGGGTGAGCGCGTCCAGCAACGGCTCCTCGCCGGGGGTGATGGCAGCGAGGGCGGCGCGGGCGTAGTCCGGGACCGGGACGAAGTTGCGGCGCACCGCCTTGGGCAGCGTACGGATCAGCGCGATCACCGTCTCCTCGCGCAGCCCCGGCACCTGCCAGTCGAAGCTCTCCGCCGGCACCTGGTTGAGCAGCGGCAGCGGGATGTCGACGGTGACGCCGTCGGTCGGCGTGCCCGGCTCGAAGCGGTACGTCAGCGGCAGCGTCACCCCCTGGGTCTGCCACTCGTCCGGGTAGTCGTCCTCGTCCACCCCCGGCCGGCCGTCGTTGATCAGCAGGTCACGGGTGAAGGTGAGCAGGTCGGGTTGCTCCCGGCGGGTCTTCTTCCACCAGCTGTCGAAGTGCCGCCCGGAGGACACGTCGGCCGGGATCCGCTGGTCGTAGAAGCCGAAGATGGTCTCGTCGTCGACCAGGATGTCCCGACGACGGGCCCGGCTCTCCAGCTCCTCGATCTCGGCGAGCAGCCGCTTGTTGTCCGCCCAGAACTGGTGGTGGGTCTGCCAGTCGCCCTCGACGAGGGCGTGTCGGATGAACAGCTCCCGGCTCAGCGTCGGGTCGATCCGCCCGAAGTTCACAGTGCGCGAGCTGACCAGCGGGACGCCGTACAGGGTGACCTTCTCGTAGGCCATCACCGCGGCCTGCTTCTTCTCCCAGTGCGGCTCGCTGTAGCTGCGCTTGACCAGGTGCTGCGCCAGCGGCTCGACCCACTCCGGCTCGACCCGGCCGGCGATGCGGCCCCACAGCCGGGACGTCTCCACCAGTTCGGCTGCCATCACCCAGCGCGGCGGCTTCTTGAACAGCGCCGAGCCGGGGAAGAGCGCGAACTTCGCCCCCCGCGCACCCAGGTACTCGTGCTTCTGGGCGTCCTTGAGCCCGATGTGCGACAGCAGGCCGGGCAGCAGCGACTGGTGCACCTTCGGGGTGTCGATCTCCTCCGGCAGGTCCGCGCCACCCCGGCGGCTCTCACCCCGGCCGGCGTCCGCGCCGTCGGCGGTGTCGCGGGCCGGCCGCCCGCCGCGCCGGTCGCCCTCGGACGGGGTACGCAGGACCTGACGCAGTTGGCTGACGATGTCCTGCCACTCGCGGATCCGCAGGTAGTTCAGGTATTCCGCCTTGCACATCCGGCGGAACGCGCTGGAGGACAGCTCCCGCTGCTGCTCGCGCAGGTAGCGCCACAGGTTGAGGTAGGCGACGAAGTCGGACTCCTTGTCGGCGAACCGGGCGTGCGCCTGGTCGGCCTGGGCCTGCTTCTCCGCCGGCCGCTCGCGCGGGTCCTGGATGGAGAGCGCGGCGGCGATCACCAACACCTCGGTGGCGCAACCGTTGCGTTCGCCCTCGACCACCATCCGAGCCAGGCGCGGGTCGACCGGCAACTGGGCCAGGCGCCGGCCCAGCGCGGTGAGGCGCTTCGCCGGGTCCGCCTCGGTCGGGTCCAACGCGCCCAGCTCGTGCAGCAGGTTGACGCCGTCGGTGATGTTGCGCTTGTCCGGTGGGTCGATGAACGGGAACGCGGCGAGGTCGCCGAGCCCGATCGCCGTCATCTGGAGGATGACCGACGCCAGGTTGGTGCGCAGGATCTCCGGGTCGGTGAACTCGGGACGGGATCCGAAGTCCTGCTCGTCGTAGAGGCGGATGCAGATGCCGTCCGAGGTGCGGCCGCAGCGGCCCTTGCGCTGGTTGGCCGACGCCTGGGAGACCGGCTCGATCGGCAGTCGCTGCACCTTCAGGCGACTGGAGTAGCGGGAGATGCGGGCGGTGCCCGGGTCCACCACGTACTTGATGCCGGGCACGGTCAGCGAGGTCTCCGCGACGTTGGTGGCGAGCACCACCCGGCGTGAACTGTGCGCGGCGAAGACGCGGTGCTGCTCGGCGGAGGAGAGCCGGGCGTACAGCGGCAGGATCTCGGTGCCGAGCAGCGGGCGCTTCTTCTGCACAAGCTTGCCCAGCGCGTCGGCGGTGTCCCGGATCTCCCGCTCACCGCTGAGGAAGACCAGGATGTCACCGGGGCCCTCGGCGGCCAGCTCCTCGACTGCGTCGCCGATCGCCTGGATCTGGTCGCGGACGTTCTCCTCGTCGCCGTCGCCGTCCTCCTCGCCCTCGGCGAGTTCGACGAGTGGCCGGTAGCGCACCTCCACCGGATAGGTACGCCCGGAGACCTCGACCACCGGCGCGGGCACGCCCTGCGGCTCGTCGGCCGTTGGTGGCCCCGCGAAGTGCCGGGCGAACCGGTCGGTCTCGATGGTCGCCGAGGTGATGATCACCTTGAGGTCGGGTCGGCGGGGCAGCAGCTCCCGCAGGTACCCGAGGATGAAGTCGATGTTGAGGCTGCGCTCGTGCGCCTCGTCGATGATCAACGTGTCGTACTGGCGCAGCATCCGGTCGGTCTGCAACTCGGCCAGCAGGATGCCGTCGGTCATCAGCTTGACCAGGCTGCGCTCGCTGACCTGGTCGGTGAAGCGCACCTTGTAGCCGACCACGTCACCCAGCTCGGTGCCCAGCTCGTCGGCGATCCGGTCGGCCACCGTGCGGGCTGCCAACCGTCGGGGCTGGGTGTGCCCGATCAGGCCGTGCACCCCGCGCCCCAGCTCCAGGCAGATCTTGGGGATCTGGGTGGTCTTGCCGGAGCCGGTCTCGCCCGCCACGATCACCACCTGGTGATCACGGATGGCGGCGGCGATGTCGTCCTTGCGCTCGCTGACCGGCAACCCCGCCGGGTACGTGATCACGGGCACCGCCGCTCGGCGGTTGGCGAGCCGTTGCTCGGCCCGGACCAGGTCGGCGGTGATCTCGGCCAGCGCCGCCTCCCGGCGCTGCGGGTCGCGCAGCTTTCGGGCACCGTCCAGCCGCCGCTGGAGCCGGCGCTGGTCGCGGAACATCAGAGGGGTCAGGCGGCTGTACAGCTCGCGAACCGGGTCGGTCGCGACGGAGGCGGTTGGATTCTGCATGTCGTGCCCAAGGATAGGCAGCCCGGCGGCGTACCGCCCCTGGGTTACCGCGCGGCCGGTCCGTGGACGTCCGTGTGCGGCACCTAGAGTGGGCGCTCGACGTCGAGCGCAGGGGGGCCGAGATGGAGCTGCGGGACACCGACCGTGCGTTGGTGCAGGCCGCCACCGCGGTCGCCAAGCTGCGCTGCCGCAGCCAGCACCACACCGTCGCGTCGGCCGCCCGGACCGCCGACGGGCGGGTCTTCACGGGCGTGAACGTCCACCACGCCACCGGCGGGTCCTGCGCCGAACTCGTGGTGATCGGCACGGCCGCCACGCAGGGCGTCACCGAGCTGGAGACGATCGTCACGGTCGCCGACCGGGGCCGCGACGTCAACGAGCCGTGCAGCGACTGCCGGCAGGTGCTGGCCGACTACTTTCCGGCGCTGCGCGTGATCACCGGAGAGCTGGACGCCCTGCGGGTGGTCGAGATCGGTTCGCTGCCCGGCTGAGTCAGTCGCCCGCCGCCGCCTCCAGCATCGACCGGGGGATCGGCACGCCCTCGAACCGCACGTTGCCTTCCGGCACCATCCAGCTCATCACCCGCACGTCCAGCCGTCCGGCCCGCACGGCCGGGTCGTTGGCGTAGAGGTCACGCGCCTCCTCCGGGGCGATGGAGAGCACGACGAAGCCCCGCAGCTGGTCGTCGTCGGTTTCCAGGAAGGGCCCGGTCGCGAGCACCAGCCCCTGCTCCACGAGCCCCGCCTGGTGGGCCAGGTGCGCGTCCTGCAACCGGTCGATCGCGTCCTGCGGCAGCTCCGGCGGGTGTGACGGTCGGGCCAGGAGGACGACCGTGTGCTGGTCGAATCGCATGAGCCCACCCTAGGTGCGCGGCCCCCGTCGCGCGGGCGTCTGCCCTGCTCAGCGGGTCGCGGATCGATAAGCGCCAGTTAGGCGGCCCCCACCTGAGCGGCTAAGGTAAGGCGAACCTAAGCGTGAACGTGCAGGAGACTCGTGACCACCCTCGTCACCCGGCCGACCCAGGCCCCCAGCCGGTCCGGCACCCGCACCGGCCGCCGGGTGGCCGTCACCGTCGGGTCTGCGCTGGTGCTGCTGCTCGCCGTACTGGCCAGCTTCGCGCTCGGCAGCCGGCAACTCGGCATCGACCAGGTCTGGCACGCTCTCGTCGCACCGGATGGCGGCGACGCCAGCACGATCGTCCGCGAGCTGCGGATGCCCCGCACCGCCCTCGGCCTCACCGTCGGGCTCGCCCTCGCGGTGGCTGGCGTGTTGTTCCAGGCGCTCACCCGCAACCCCCTCGCCGAGCCCCGCATCCTCGGCATCAGCGCCGGCGCGTCGTTCGGCGTGGTGCTCGCCATCTCCGTCTTCGGCATCAGCACGCTCGCCGGGTACGTCTGGTTCGGCATCGCCGGGGCACTCATCGCCGGGCTGCTGGTCTTCGCCATCGCCACCCGGGCCCGCGAGGGCGCCAGCCCGGTCACCCTCGCGCTGGTCGGCGCGGCCCTCGACGCCAGCCTGGCCTCCGGGGTGTACGCGCTGCTCAGCATCGACGCCCGCACCTTCGAGGAGTACCGGTTCTGGGTGGTCGGCGGCCTGGCCGGCCGGGACCTCTCGGTCGCCGCGCAGGTGCTGCCCTTCGTCCTCGCCGGGCTGGTGCTTGCCACCCTGGTCGCCCGAGGTCTGGACGCGCTGGCCCTCGGCGACGACGTGGCCCGGGGCCTCGGCCACCGCATCGGCCTGGTCCGCCTCGGCGGTGGGCTCGCCGCCGTGCTGCTGACCGGCGCGGCGGTGGCCGCAGCCGGGCCGGTCGCCTTCGTCGGGTTGGCCGTGCCGCACCTGGCCCGCGCCCTGGTCGGCGCGGACCACCGCTGGACCCTTGCCGTCTCCGCCCTGCTCGGGCCCGCGCTGCTGCTCGGTGCCGACATCGTCGGCCGGATCGTCGCCCCACCGGGCGAGATACCGGCCGGGATCGTCACCGCGCTGATCGGAGCGCCGCTGCTGGCCGTTCTGGTCCGCCGCGCCCGGGTGGTGACCGCGTGACCACCACCCAGCGCCCCGCGGGTCCGCCCGCCCAGGCCGGCCTGTCACCCGCCGCGTCACCCGGGGGTGGCTCTGCCCGACTGCCCGGTCGGTCGCTGCTGCGGATCGGCCCGGTCAGCCTGGTCATCCGCCGCCGGGCGGTGCTGGTGGCCGCCGTGCTGACCGTGCTGCTCCTGCTGGCCGTCGTGCTCAGCCTCTCGCTGGGCACTCCGTACGTCGCCCCGGCCGACGTGCTGCGCGCCCTCTCCGGCGCCGGCACCCCGTACGACCTCGTGGTCTTTGATCTTCGGTTGCCGCGGGTCGTGCTGGCGGCGACGGCCGGCGCGGCCTTCGGCATCGCCGGCACCCTGATCCAGAGCGTGGCCCGCAACCCGCTCGCCAGCCCGGACGTCATCGGCATCACCCAGGGCGCCGGTCTCGCCGCGACGGTGGCCCTGACCAGCGGCATGGCCGCGGTGCTGGTGGCACCCACCGCGCTGGTGGGCGGGCTGCTCGCGGCGGTGCTGCTGTTCGCCCTCGGTGCCCGGCACGGGCTGGCCGCGCAGCGGTTCGTGCTCGCCGGTGTGGCGGTCGCCTTCGGCTTCCGGGCGCTCACCGAGGTGGTCATGCTCACCGCCGACCCGATCGACGGCCTCCGCGCGCAGATCTGGCTGATCGGCACCCTGGCCGGCAAGGGCTGGACCGAGGCGGCCTGGATAGCCGGCACCCTGCTGGTGCTGCTGCCGGTGCTGGCCTGGGCCGGCTGGGCGCTGAACAGCACCGCCCTGGACGACGACACCGCCCGCGGCGTCGGGCTTCGCCCGGTGGCCCGCCGGATCGGCCTTGCCGGCACGGGCGTCCTCGTCGCCGCGATGGTCACCGCCCAGGTCGGCGCCGTCGACTTCGTCGCGCTGGTCGCACCCCAGGTGGCCCGTCGACTGGTACGCGCCGAACGGCCACCGCTGGTCTGCGCCGCGCTCCTCGGCGCGCTGCTGCTGGTGCTGGCCGACCTGGCCGGCCGACGTCTGCTCGCACCCACCCAACTACCCGCCGGTGTGCTGACCGCCGCCATCGGCGGCCCGTACCTGATCTTCCTGCTGCTGCGCGGACGGCGGCGGTCGTCGTGACGCCTCAAGGAGTCGTGTGATGCTCTCCACCCGCGACCTGGTCGCCGGCTACGACGAGCGGACCGTGCTCGACGGGCTCGACCTGGACCTGCCCACCGACGCGTTCACCGTGATCGTTGGCCCGAACGCGTGCGGCAAGTCCACCCTGCTGCGCACCATGGCCCGGCTGCTCACCCCGCGTCGGGGCACGGTGCTGCTGGACGGCACCGCGATCCGCGAGCTGCCGACCCGGGAGGTGGCCCGCCGCCTCGGCGTCCTGCCGCAGAGCCCACTGGTGCCCGAGGGCGTCACAGTGGCTGACCTGGTCGGGCGCGGCCGGCAGCCCTACCAGCGTTGGTGGCGGCAGTGGTCGCCGGAGGACGGCGCGGCCGTCGACCAGGCGATGACCCTGGCCGACGTGACCGACCTGGCCGACCGGCCGGTGGACAGCCTCTCCGGCGGTCAGCGGCAGCGGGTGTGGATCGCCATGACGCTCGCCCAGGACACCGACGCCCTGCTGCTGGACGAGCCGACCACCTTCCTCGACCTGGCCCACCAGGTGGAGGTGCTCGACCTCCTGCACCGGCTACGCGTCGAGCGGGGCCGCACCGTGGTCGCCGTGCTGCACGACCTGAACCAGGCCGCCCGCTACGCCGACCACCTGGTCGCGATGCGCGCCGGCGCCGTGGTGGCCGCCGGGCCGCCCCGCGAGATCCTCACCGCCGACCTGGTCCGCGACGTCTTCGGGCTGGCCTGCGTGGTCGTGCCCTGCCCGGTGACCGGCGCGCCGCTGGTGGTGCCCGCGTACACCGGCGGCAACTCCGTCGGGTCCGCGTCCGCTGGCGGTGCCGGTTCCGCCGGGTCCGCGTCCGCTGGTGCGGGAGACCCTGATTCGTCGACGGCGTCCGTACCGGACGCCCGACCCACCACCGGCGACGCGGCCACCCCGCTCGCCGGTTCGCACCCTTCGAAAGGACTCTGATGCGTCGTCTCGTCGCCGCTCTCGCCGCGGCCGTCGCCCTCGGCGTCGGACTCACCGCCTGCGGTGAGAGCGACCCGGTCGCCGGCTCCACCACCGGGGAGACCCGGGAGATCACCCACGCCATGGGCACCACCAAGGTCCCGGCCGAGCCCAAGCGCGTCGTCGTGCTCGACACCGACAAGATCGACACCGCGCTCTCGCTGGGCGTCACGCCCGTCGGCGCCGCCACGGCCGGCGAAGCCAAGAGCTGGCCGACCTACTTCGGCGCGGACAAGCTCGCCGGCATCAAGGAGGTCGGGGTGCTCACCGAACCCGACCTGGAGGCCATCAACGCCCTGAAGCCGGACCTCATCCTCGGCAGCAAGTTCCGCCAGGAGAAGTTCTACGACGAGCTGGCCGCCATCGCGCCGACCGTGTTCACCGACAAGGTGGGCATCACCTGGAAGGAGAACTTCCTCCTGGACGGCAAGGCGCTCGGCCGCGAGCAGCAGGCGAAGGACCTGCTCGGCGCGTACGAGAAGCGGGCCAAGGACTTCGGTGCGACCCTCGGCGACGCCGCCTACCGCAAGGTGTCGATCGTGCGCTTCCTGCCCGGCAACATCCGGGTGTACGGCCCGGACTCGTTCTCCGGCATCGTCATCGGCGACACCGGTCTGGGCCGCCCCGAGCGGCAGTTGCTCGCCAACAAGGAGGACAAGCGCTTCGACCTGGTCAGCCCCGAGCGGGTCAACGAGGTCGACGGTGACGTCATCTTCGTGACCGCGTACGGCGACAAGGCCGCCGCCGAGCAGACCAAGGTGGCGGGCGGGACCCTCTGGAAGGGCCTCAACGCCGTCAAGGCCGGCAAGGCGTACCCCGTCTCCGACGAGGTCTGGATGACGGGCATCGGCGTCGGTGCCGCCAACAAGATCCTCGACGACCTGACCAAGTACCTCCCGGCCGCCTGACAACCCCTCAGCGCCCGCGCACCGCAAGCCCCGCGCTCCGCGCGTCGCAAGCCCGCGCGTCGCGCACAGCAAGCCCCGCGCGTCGCGCGCGCCCACCCCAAGATCCGCGCAACTTCGGTGAAAGTGCTGCCTCACGAGCTGGTGAGACAGCAAGATCCCTGAAACTGCGCGGATCTTGGCTGTGGGTGTGGGTGTGGGTGTGGGCGTGGGGTGTGGGTAGGGGCCTGGTTCTGGGGCGGGTCAGCGGGAGCGGGACCGGAGGGCTTGACGGAGTTCGGCGAGGAAGCCGTCGAAGTCCTCGCGGAACCGTTTCGCGGTGATGTGCAGGACGATCCAGTCCTCGCCGAGAAGGCGGTTGAGGCGGCGGCGGTCCCGGTGGAACTGCTCGGGATCGTCGTGCCACAAGCCGTCGTACTCGACGGCAACCTTGAGATGTGGCCACGCAAGATCGAGGCGGGCCACGAACCTGCCGTCTCGCTCGACGACGAACTGGGTCACGGGTGTCTGCACCCCGGCGAGCACGATCCGCACCCGCAGCCGTGACTCCGGGGCTGATTCGGCGCCGGCGTCGGCCAGCTCAGCTACCCGCATCATCCGTCTCCAGCCTCGGTTGCCGGCTCTCGACCGGGAGCCTGCGCGAAGCTCAGGGATCACCACCAGCCGGTGGCTGGCGAGGCGGTCCACGATGGCGACAGCCTCCTCGGTCGGCAGCCACTGGGCCAGGTCCCAACATGTGCGAGTCGGTGTGGTCAGCGGAATGCCTTGACGTATCGCGACGTCGGTCGCTGCGATCTCGCTGGCGTGCACGACGAGCCCCGAGACGGGACCGAACCGCTGAGCGGCGGGCACGAGCACGTCGAGGGGCTCGTGGTCGGCAACCGATGCCGCGCCGTAGAGCGCCGCCGCACTGCGACCAGCGATCACCACACCCGGTGGCAGCACCCAGCGCACCGCGGCGGCGCAACGAGTGCGATGGGTGACCTCCAGTTGGGCATCCGCATAGACGTCGCGGAACAGTGGGCGCCATGCCCTGCTGCGCAGCTCCGTTCGGGTGAGCAGGCCTTGGGCAACGACGCGGGAGCCGCGAAAGACGCGCCCCTGGAGGCTCGCAGGCCGTCGTGGGGAAACAGGCATGACGACACCTTGACCGGCAGAGGTGTGCGCCTGCAGCCCCTGTGGATAACCCCCGACCAGGTCCTGAACACCAAGATCCGCGCAACTTCGCTGTTCTTGCTGCCTCCTCACGACGTGAGACAGCAGCATCCCCGAAGTTGCGCGGATCTTGGGCGGATAGAGCGCGGCGGGCGGGTTGGGGGGTTGAAGGGTGTGGTGAGGGCGGGGCGGGGTTTAGGCGGCGGTGGACCAGATGGCGCGGAAGGCGGCGGCTTCGCCGGACAGCCAGCGCTCGATCTGGTCGGGCTTGGCGTCGCTGGGCATGCGGTGGGCCTGGCCGCGACGGATGTCGACCAGGATCGGCTCTGCGTGGGGGAGAACCGCGTCCATGTGTCGGGCCATCAGGTGCAGGGTGGCGAGCACCGATTCCTCACTCGGTGGGGCCTCGTCGAAGTGCAGCCGGACCGCTTCGGCGCGGCCGTCGGCGTGGCGTACGCCGAAGTGGGGGTTGATCTTGACCGGTAGGTCACCCAGCATCGCCAGGGCATCACGGGTCTGGGCGAGGTCGACGGCTGCCGGATCGCCGAGGGAGTGCAGCCAGGCCGTGGCGCCGGGGACGAGCGCCTGGTAGAGCGGGCGCCAGCGTGGCTTGACCACGTCGACCACGCCGGTCAGGTGCGTGCCCCCGGTGTGGAAGGCGATGTCGGCCTTGAGCGCCTTGACGAACTGGCCGTGCGGGTTGAAGCCGGACCTGCTGGCGCGCTGCTTGCGCAGCCCGCCCACGAAGGTCGCCTTGGTGGGGCCGGTGCGGTCGACGTAGCGGGTGAAACCGAGCAGTGTGGCGTAGGGGGTGAGGGGCGTGGAGGCGGGCACTGTCACGAGCGTCCTCCCAGGTCAGGAACTCGATTAGTACATACATTCTAATCGACGGGTCTGACATCGCCCAGCGAATCCGGGGTCCGGAGATGTGCGGTTTCCGGAGGACCTGCGCTGCCGGCCGTCCCTCACTCGGCGCGGGGTGTGTCCAGGGTCGTCAGGGCGGCGGTCAGGCGGTCGATCCCGAACGCGAAGGCCTCGTCGAGGTCGCCACCAAGGTTGAAGGCACCCGCCAGTTCCATGCTGATGAAGCCGTTCGCCCAGGCGGTGAACATGCGCGCGGCCGACAGGGCGTGCTCGGGCCCGGCGAGTTCCGCGGCGAGGCGCAGGGCGGGGGCGCTCGCCCGGGTGAGGATGTCGAGGCTGGGCCTGGTGTCTGCGGGGCCGGTGGCGAAGATCAGGTGGTAGCCCGCGGGTTGGGCGTGGGCGAACGCGCGGAAGGCGTGGGCCAGCTCGGCGAGGTCTCGGCCGGGATCGCCGCTGCCGGCTACGGCGCTGAGCTGCTCGCCGAGGTCGTGCACTGCTGCTTCGGTGACGAGCCGGATGAGGTCGTCACGGTTGCGGACCCGTTTGTACAGCGAGGGGGCGCGGACGCCGACCCGCTGGGCGACCGCCTGCATGGTCAGGCCCGGAAGCCCTTCGGACTCCAGGATCTGGCGGGCGGCCGCGACGATGTCGGCGAGGGACGTCCGGTCGGGAGTCGGCATGCGGTGTCCTTCCGGGGGTGGGCGACGTTCGTCACCCATCATAGCTATGGCCCTTAGGCATCATGGCTATGTATCGTAGCTATCAGGGAACGACATCACCTCGGAGGAAGTCATGAAGCTCGGGCCGCACCTGCACCGCATCGGCAACGACATCGTCGCCGCGTACCTCGTCGAGACCGACGAGGGCGTGACCGTCGTGGACGCCGGCCTCTCCGGTCACTGGCCGGAGCTGCTGGCGGAGTTGTCCGCCATGGGTCGCTCGCTCGCCGACGTCCGAGGTCTGATCCTCACCCACGGCGACACCGACCACATCGGCTTCGCCGAGCGGCTCCGGCGCGACCACGGCGTACCGGTCTACGTGCACGAGGCGGACGCCGCCCGAGCCCGCGGCGAGGTCAAGTCCAAGGCGCCCTTCGGGACCTTCAAGGTGGGTGCCGTGGCCAGCTTCCTGATGTACGCGGGCCGCAAGGGTGGGCTGCGCACGACGTACCTCAGCGAGGTGATCACCGTGCGGGACGGTCAGGTGCTCGACCTGCCCGGCGCTCCGCGCGTCATCGGGATGCCCGGCCACTCGCCGGGCAGCATCGCCGTGCACGTGCCGATCGCCGACGCCGTGTTCGTCGGCGACGCGCTCACCACCCGACACGTGCTGACCGGCCGGTCGGGCCCGCAGCCGGCGCCGTTCACCGACGACCCGGCCCTGGCGCTCGCCTCGCTGGCCCGCATCGAGGACCTGCGGGCGACGTGGATCCTCCCCGGCCACGGCACCCCCTGGAACGAGGGTGCCGTCGAGGCGGTGCGCCGGATCAAGGCTGCCGCCCAGGCCGGGTGATGGCGGGCGTCAGAGCTGGCCGACGTCCGTGATCCGGACGACCGCGGCGCCGACCTCGTCGGAGGCCACCAGGTCGATCTCTGCGCTGATGCCCCAGTCGTGGTCGCCGTTGGGGTCGTCGAAGCTCTGCCGGACGGTCCACCGCTCCCGGCCCTGCTCGATCATGAGCAGTGCCGGCCCTCGGGCGTCCGGCCCGACGCCGATCGAGTCGTACTCCTCGAAGTACGGCGCGAGCGCGTCGGCCCACGCGTCATAGTCCCAGCCGTCCTCGGCGTCCAACTCGGCGAGCAGGTCCCAGCGGCGCAGCGCGGCCAGCTCGACGCGGCGGAACAGCGCGTTGCGCACCAGCACCCGGAACGCCCGCGCGTTGCGCGTCACCGCCGGAGGCCGGTCGGTCAGCGCGGCGTGCGCCAGGGCCACCTCGGCCACGTCCGACGGGTTGCGCAGCCGCTCCCACTCGTCGATGAGGCTGGAGTCGACCTGGCGTACCAGCTCGCCCAACCACTCGATGAGGTCGATCAGCTCCTCGGTCTTGGCGTCCTCGGGCACGGTCTGCCGCAACGTCTTGTACGCGTCGGCCAGGTAGCGCAGGACCAGGCCTTCCGAGCGGGTCAGCCCGTAGAACTGCACGTACTCGGTGAAGGTCATGGCCCGCTCGTACATGTCGCGGACGACGGCCTTGGGGGAGAGCTGGTGGTCGGCGACCCAGGGGTGCCCCTGCCGGTACATCTCGTACGCGGCTTCCAGCAGCTCCGCGAGGGGCTTCGGGTGGGTCACCTCGTCGAGCAGTTCGAGGCGGGCCTCGTACTCGATGCCCTCTGCCTTCATCGCGGCGACCGCCTCGCCGCGGGCCTTGAACTGCTGCGCGGACAGGATCTGCCGGGGGTCGTCGAGGATGGACTCGACCACGCTCAGCACGTCGAGCGCGTACGACGGGGACTCGGCGTCGAGCAGCTCGATCGTGGCCAGGGCCAGAGGCGAGAGCGGCTGGTTGAGGGCGAAGTCGAGCTGGAGGTCGACGGTTAGCCGGATCCGCCGGCCGGTCTCGTCCGGCTCGGGCAGCTCCTCGACCACCCCACCGGCGCGCAGCGCCCGGTAGATCGCGATGGCCCGGCGGATGTGCCGGCGCTGGGCGGCGGGCTCCTCGTGATTGTCGGTGAGCAGGTGCCGCATCGCGGTGAACGCGTCCCCGGGCCGGCCGATGACGTTGAGCAGCATCGAGTGGCTGACCTGGAAGCTGGAGGTCAGCGGCTCCGGCTCGGCGTCGACCAGCCGGTCGAAGGTGGGCTGGCCCCAGCCGATCGAGCCCTCGGGCGGCTTCTTGCGGACCACCTTGCGCCGCTTCTTCGGGTCGTCGCCGGCCTTGGCGAGGGCCTTCTCGTTGTCGATGACGTGCTCGGGGGCCTGCACCACGACCCGGCCGATGGTGTCGTAGCCGGCCCGGCCGGCACGCCCGGCGATCTGGTGGAACTCCCGGTTCTTGAGCAGCCGGGTACGGACCCCGTCGTACTTCGACAGGCCGGTGAACAGCACGGTGCGGATCGGCACGTTGATGCCGACGCCGAGGGTGTCGGTGCCGCAGATGACCTTGAGCAGGCCGGCCTGGGCGAGGGTCTCCACCAGTCGGCGGTACTTCGGCAGCATGCCGGCGTGGTGGACGCCGATGCCGTGCCGGACCAGCCGGGAGAGCGTCTTGCCGAAGCCGGCGGTGAACCGGAAACCGCCGATCGCCTCGGCGATCATGTCCTTCTCGGCGCGGGTGCAGACGTTGACGCTGGTCAGCGCCTGGGCGCGTTCCAGCGCGGCGGCCTGGGTGAAGTGCACCACGTACACCGGGGCCTGCTTGGTCTCCAGCAGTTCCTCAAGAGTCTCGTGCAGCGGCGTCATCGCGTACGAGAAGATGAGCGGGACCGGCCGCTCCGCCGAGCGCACGACGGCGGTCGGCCGCCCGGTGCGCCGCGTCAGGTCGTCGACGAACCGGGTGGTGTCCCCCAGAGTGGCGGACATCAGGATGAACTGGGCCTGCGGCAACTCGATGATCGGCACCTGCCACGCCCAACCCCGGTCGGGCTCGGCGTAGAAGTGGAACTCGTCCATGACCACCTGGCCGACGTCGGCCTTCACACCCTCGCGCAGCGCCAGGTTCGCCAGGATCTCCGCCGTGCAGCAGATGATCGGGGCATCGGCGTTGACGCTGGCGTCGCCGGTGAGCATGCCGACGTTCTCGGCGCCGAAGACCTCGCAGAGCGCGAAGAACTTCTCCGACACCAGCGCCTTGATCGGCGCGGTGTAGAAGGTCGTCCGGCTGTCGGCGAGCGCCGCGAAGTGCGCGGCGATGGCCACCAGACTCTTACCTGAGCCGGTCGGCGTGTTCATGATCAGGTTGGCGCCGGAGACGATCTCGATGACCGCCTCCTCCTGATGGGGGTAGAGGTCGAGGCCGCGCTCCTTCGCCCAACCGGCGAATGCGTCGAAGAGGGTGTCGGGGTCGGCGCTTCTCGGAAGCGCGGCGGTGAGCGTCATAGCCTGTCCATGGTGCCTGGATCATGCCCCGCTACGCCAACCCGGTGTCCGCCGGACCCCCGTCCGGGGCGGCGGGTCCGGGCCGCCGGTCCGGGCCGGCGCGTCACCGTCGGCGGTAGATCAGGTCGGCGACCGGCCGGCCGGCCGTGATCGCCCGCCGCTCGAACTTCGTCACCGGCCGGTGTGCCGGACGCGGCGCGAAGCCGCCGTACGTGTCCACCAGCCCCGGGTCCGCCTCCAGGGTCTCCCGCATCGACTCGGCGTACTCGGCCCAGTCGGTCGCGCAGTGCAGCGTGCCGCCGGGCCGCAGCCGGGACCGCAGCAGCGCCACGTGCGCCGGCTGGATGATCCGCCGCTTGTGGTGGCGGGTCTTCGGCCACGGGTCGGGAAAGAAGATGTGCACGGCGTCCAGCACGCCCTCGGGCAAGCCCTTGACCAGGGACAACGCGTCGCCCTCCGCCACCCGTACGTTGCGTAGGCCACCGCGCTCCACCAGGTCGAGCAGGTTGGCGATTCCCGGCGTGTGCACCTCGACCGCCAGATAATCTCGATCCGGGTCGGCGGCAGCCATCGCGGCGGTGCTGTCGCCCATGCCCGAGCCGATCTCCAGCACCACCGGCGCCCGGCGACCGAACAGGTCGGCCAGGTCGACGGGCACGACCGGTCCGTCCGGCACATCCAGGCCGTACGCGGGCCAGAGCCGGCCCAGCGCATCGGTCTGCCGGTCGCTCATCCGACCCCGACGGGGGTGGAACGTGCGGATCGTCCGGCTCGTGGGCGGGACGGCGGGGTCATGGTCGGTGGCGGTCACAGCGACCCGAGCGTACGCGACGCTGTCGACGGATCGGGTGTGATGTGCGACCGGAAATGAGAGGATCCAACTGGTACGGCAGGTCGGGTGCTCCGCTGCCCGACACGGCCGCGCGGCGTCGAGAGGGGGCATCGTGACAGTGACCCGTGGCGGCGTGACCCTGTCGGTGCTGGCCGTGCTCGTCGGGCCCCTGCTGGCCGCCGCTCCCGCGCTCGCCGCTCCGGCACCGGTCGCCTCGATGCTCGCCGCTCCTGGGCCCGTTGCTCGGGTGCTCGCCGCTCCCGCGCCGCAGCCCGAAGGCCCGCCGGGTGGCACGTCCCAGCCATCGCCGGTGGACATCTTCGTCGAGGTGAGCCCCAGCACTGTGCAGCCCGGCTACCTGGTCGGCATCCGCGCCAGTTGTCGGGACAACTCGGTGGGCGCGACAGTCGTCTCCGACGCCTTCGGCGCGGTCGGCGTGCAGCCGCAGCGCGGGGTGCTGACCGCCGCGCCGATGGTGCGCGATCGCACTCGCCCCGGCAACTACCGGGTCAAGTTGGAGTGCCGCGACGGCGAAACTGCCTCGACCATGCTCCAGGTGGTCAAGAAGGTGCCGTCCCAGCCCAGTCGCGGCCCGGCCACCGGCTTCGGCGGGGGCGCCGGCGGGATGACCGGCAAGCTGCTGCTGCCCGGCGGCGCGGCGCTGACCATCACGGGCCTGATCCTCGCCGTGACGGCGCTGCGCCGGCCGCGCCCGGTCCACGGCGCTACGCGGCGCTGAGCCTGCCATGGCGATCTTCCGCCCCCCGTCGCCGCCGGCCGGTCCCCGCCAGCCCGGCGCTTCCGGCTCGCCGTCCGGTCCGCGCCCGTCTCCCGGTCCGCGCCCGTCTCCCGGTGCCGGTCCGTCCCCGGGTGCGCGTCCGTCGCCCGGTGCTCGCCGCTCGCGGGACGATCGCTGGCCGGAAGACGATCGCCTACCGCTGGACGACCCGTGGCCGGAGGACGACCGCCTACCGCGGGACGACCGCCCGCTGGTTGTCGACCGCCCGGCGGTGGCCGCTCGCCCGCCGACCGCCGTCACGCCTCGGCGCAGCCGTCCTCCCGGTCGTAGCCCCTGGTCCGTGCCGCTGGCCGTGGTGCTGGTGCTGGCCGGGGTCTTCGCAACCGGGGCAGGGCTGGGCCGCTCGGTCGGCCCGTTCGACTTCGCCCCGGCCGGCGGCGACCAGCCGGCCCGCAGTGAGTCGGTCGGGTTGGCGGCCAGCCGCCCGGTGCGCCTGACGGTCCCGGCGATCAAGGTGGCCGCGCCGGTGGCACCCGTCGGGCAGGCACGGGACGGCTCGATCGCCGTACCGCCTCTGGAACGCCACAACGAGACCGGCTGGTACGACCGCGGGCCCACACCCGGCGAGTCCGGCCCGGCGGTGATCGTCGGGCACGTGGACACCAAGACCGGCCCGTCGGTCTTCTACGACCTGGGCAAATTGCACCCCGGCGACCTGATCGAGGTGGCCCGGGCGGACGAGTCGGTGGTCGTGTTCCGGGTCGACACCGTCGAGCACTTCCCGAAGGACCAACTGCCCGCCGAACGGATCTACGGTCACGACGGGCCCCCCGGCCTGCGGCTGATCACCTGCGGCGGGCAGTTCATCGGCGGACGCACCGGCTACGCCGACAACGTCATCGCCTTCGCCACTCTGCAGTCCTCCCGCAAGGCCTGATCCGACGACGCCCTTCTGTCGCGCGCCGACGCCCGCCCGTCCGCCGCGGACCGCGGTTCGCCCGACTGGCGTGCCCGAGGCTCAGCGCAGGAAGTCCAGGAGTTGGCGCGTGGTCTCCTCGGGGGCCTCCTCCGGGATGAAGTGCCCGACCGGGACGGGCTCGCCTCGTACGTCGTCGGCCCACTCCCGCCAGATCGCGAGCGGATCGTCGTAGAGTTTCGCGACCTGACCGCGTTGGCTCCAGAGAAACAGCACCGGGCAGGCGATCTTGCGGTTTCCGCGGTCCGCCTCGTCCTGCTGGTAGTCCAGCGTCGCGGCCGCGCGGAACTCCTCGCAGATCGCGTGGACCCGGGCGGGATCGCTGAACTGCCTGACGTACGCCGCCCGCACCTCGGCCGGGAAGGAGTCCTTCACCTCGGGCCAGGTGTCGAGCATGAAGTCGACGAGCACGTCGGGCGCCGCGTCGATGAACTGCTCGGGCACTGGCGCCGGTGCCGCCAGGAAGGACCAGACCCAGTAGGAGAGGCTGAACGCCTTGTCGGCGCGGTTGTAGACATCTCCGATGGGAACGACGTCCATGACCGCCAGCCGCGTGACGGCGTCCGGCTCGTCCAGCGCGAGACGGTACGCGCAGCGGGCCCCGCGATCGTGGCCGACGAGCCGGAACTGCTCGTAACCGAGACTCCGCATCACCTCGATCTGGTCGCGGGCGATGGCTCGCATGCCGTACGGCTCGTAATCCGCGGTGCTCGGCGGGGTGCCGCTGTCGCCCCAGCCGCGCAGGTCGGTGACGACGACGGTGAAGTTCTCGGCGAGCCGTGGCGCGATCCGATGCCACATGAGATGCGTCTCGGGGATGCCGTGCAGCAGCAGGACCGGAGGCCCACTCCCGCCGCGACGTCCGTGGATCGTCGCGCCGGTCGTGTCGACGTCGAACTCGTCGAATCCCTCGAACATGGCCGGAATTCCCCCGCAACCTCGTGGGACCACCCGTGCCTACGGCTCGTCAGGACAGGGCGACCGATGGCCGGCTACCGCTTGGGCCGCTTCGACGTTATCAGCGGTAAAGTCCGACTCGAACGGATTCCTGCCACTGGCTCCGGCGGGTGATCCCCGACGCTGAGGGCGTGCCGCCTAGGGCTGCGGGACGTGCAGGGCCACCTCGAACTCCAGGAGGCTGGCGCCGGTCGCGACCGGGGGACGTGGCTTCTCGCCGGGCGCGGCGGCGTGGGCGGCGCGGGACGGGCCGGCGGCCCAGGCCTGATAGGCCTCCTCGGTCTCCCACCGGGTGTAGACGAAGTAGCGGGTCTCGCCGGCGACCGGCCGGAGCAGCTCGAAGCCGAGGAAACCGGGGGAGTTCTCCACCGCGCCGGCTCGGGCGGCGAACCGCTTCTCCAACTCCGCGCCGCCGCCGGGTGGGACCTCGATTGCGTTGATCTTCACGACTGCCATCTGCCCACCCTAGCCACTCAGAACGCCTCGACCACCGGGACCAGGTCCGCGTCGACCACGATCGGCGCGTGGTCCGACGGGCCCTTGCCCTTGCGGGCCTCCCGGTCCACGTACGCCGAGCGGACCGCTCGTGCGAACGGTGCGGACGCGTACACCAGGTCGATTCTCATGCCCTTGTTCTGGTGGAACATCCCGGCCCGGTAGTCCCAGTAGGTGAAGGGGTGTGGCCCCTTCATCGGGGTGGGCACGACATCGCTGAGGCCGAGGTCACGCAGCGCGGCGAGGGCCGCCCGCTCGGCCGGGGTGACGTGCGTGGAGTGGGTGAAGACCGCCGGGTCCCAGACGTCGGCGTCGGTCGGGGCGACGTTGAAGTCTCCGCAGACCGCCAGCGGGAGCCCGCCGGCCAGCTCCGCGGCCAGCGCGTCGCGCAGTGCCGCGAACCAGGCCAACTTGTACGCGTAGTGCGGGTCGTCCGGCGTCCGGCCGTTGGGCACGTACACCGACCAGACCCGTACTCCGTCGCACGTGGCGGAGATGGCCCGGGCCTCCGGGTCGGGAAAGCCGGGCTCACCGGCGAACCCGACCCGGACGTCGTCGAGCCCGACCCGGGACAGGATGGCGACCCCGTTCCACCGGCCGTCGCTGTGGCTGGCCACGGTGTAGCCGAGCTCGCCCACCTCGGGTGCGGGGAAGGCGCCGTCCGGGCACTTGGTTTCCTGTAGGCAGACGACGTCGGGGCCGGTGTCGGCCAGCCACTCCAGCAGTCGGGGCAGGCGGGCCTTCACCGAGTTGACGTTCCAGGTCGCCAGGCGCATGCCCCCAGCCTGCCGCATTCGCCCCCGCGACGCCCGGTCAGCTACCCGGGGTGTCGCCGGGACGGGTCTGTTCGGCCAGGAACCGCTCCAGTTCAGCGCCGAGTTCGTCGGCAGTGGGCAGCGGTCCGGCGTCCTGGGCGAGCAGGTTCTTCTCGCCCCGACCCCGGGCGAACGCGTCGTACTGCTCCTCCAGGGCCTGGACCAGGGCGGCGGCGTCGTCGGTCTGGGCGACCTGCCGGTCGATCTCCACCCGGACCACCTCGGCGGCCGAGCGCAGCCCGTCACCGGGCAGCAGCAGACCGGTGCTGCGGGACACCGAGGTGAGCAACACCTCGGCGGCGGCCGGGTACTCGGTCTGCGCCACGTAGTGCGGCACGTGGGCGGCGAAGCCAAGCGCGTCCCGGCCCTGCTGGCCGAGCCGGAACTCCAGCAGGTGGCCGACGCTGCCGGGCACCTGGACGCGTTGCAGCCAGGGCTCGTAGCCGGCGATCAGCTCGGGGCGGGTGGCGTGCGCGGTCACGCCGGTCGGCCGGGTGTGCGGCACCGCCATCGGGATCGAGTTGAGCCCGACGGTGAGCCGGACGTCCAACCGGGCGGCGAGGCCCGCGACGGCGGCCACGAACCGCTCCCACTGCAGGTCCGGCTCGGGGCCGGTGAGCAGCAGGAACGGCGTTTCGTCGTCATCGTGCAGCAGGTGCAGCTCCAGCTTGGGAGCGTCGATGCTCTCCCAGTGGTCCTCGACGAAGGTCATCACCGGTCGTCGGGACCGGTAGTCGAAGAGCTGGTCGACGTCGAAGGTGGCGATCGGCCGACCCTCCAGCGAGGTGAGCAGCTGCTCGCGCGCCAGCCGGCTGGCGTTGCCGGCGTCCACGAACCCGGTGAGGGCCTGGATGAGGACCGGTTGCCCGAGGTCGGGCAGATCGTCGGTGAGCTGATAGAGCTCATGTGGGTCGAGCACCGGTGCGGACCTCCCTGAAATGTGCCTGCGGAGTGCCGACGCGACGGAGGGCACCCGTTCGGGCAACGTACCCGCCATCCTGGCGCATTCCTGCTTCGGGCGATCCGCCGCCCGGGGGGTGGGAGCGATCGGACTAATCACCTGTTTACGCCGCCAGGCGAGTCCGGTCGACCGATCGGACGAGCCCGGTTCGGCCCAAAGGCCGAGTTTGTCGATCATGTCGGGTGGCGCGGTCGGATGTCCCGGCCTGTGACGGGCCGAGCCAGACTGCGTGCGCCGCCTGGTTGGTCCGGTACGCGAGGTACGTTCCCCGGGCAGGTCGAGCCGCCCAGGTCGTCCACCAGGACGGGCCGAATGTGTGGGAAGCGCCACGTGATCACCGTGCGTGATCAGGGTTTTCCCCTGCCTAGCCTCGGTTGATGCGTGACGACGGCACCCTCGACGACCCGTATGCCCCGAGTACCCCCACTGCCGATACGGAGGATGGCACCTCAACCGAACGGACAACCACCGCGAGTCGGCTCCGGGCGTACGCCCGGGACCTGACCGGTCGACGCCGGGCGCAGGTGGCGCTGGCGACGGGCGTGTTGTGCTGCCTCGGCCTGGCCGCCGTCGCACAGGTCCGCGACGAGTCCGCCGACGCGGCGACGCGGGAGGGGGCGATCTCCAACTCCGAGTTGGCGCAGCGCGCCGAGCAGCAGAGTGCGTCCCGTGGCCTCGACCGGGTGGCTGCCCCGAGCACCTCCGCCGCTGTTCCGTCCACCGCGGCGACCCCCGCCGACCCGGACACCAGCGCGCCGGCCCGGAAGGCCGCCCCGGCTCGCCCGACCGACCCGGCACCCGTCGCCGGGCTGGACGAGGACCAGATGGAGAACGCGGAGGCGATCGTCCGTGCCGGCCGCAAGATGGGGGTGCCCCGGCGTGGGCTGGTGATCGCGGTGGCCACCGCCATGCAGGAGAGCAACCTCTACAACGTGGCCAGCGGCGTGCTGCCCGAGTCGCAGGACTACCCGCACCAGGGCGTCGGCTGGGACCACGACTCGGTCGGGTTGTTCCAGCAGCGTTCGAGCAGCGGTTGGGGCCCGGTGGGTCGGCTGATGGACCCCGAGTTCGCCACCCGGCAGTTCCTCGCCGCGCTGGAACAGGTGCCCGGCTGGCAGCGGATGCGGCTCACCGACGCCGCTCAGGCGGTGCAGGTCTCCGCGTACCCCGAGCACTACCAGCAGCACGAGTGGCGGGCCACCCGGGTCGTCGACGCCATCGTGCCGACGGGGCGGTAACCTACCGCCCACTGTGGACGGTGAGGGTTGAGGCTGTCGCATCCTGGGTACATGTGTTGCGGGTTAGGGGTACACATGACAGCGGGACCATCGACAGGAGGACGCCATGTCACTGATGCAGCGAATCACCATGTTCCTGAGATCGCCGAAGGGGCAGCAGCTGGTGGAGCGAGGCCGTCGGGAGATGGCCAAGCCGGGCAACCAGCAGAAGCTCAAGGGGCTGGCGGCTCGGTTCTCCAACCGCCGCCGCTGACCGCTCCATCGGCCGCCCTGTCCGCCTTTCCCACCCCTCGGGAGACCCGGTGACCGACACCCCATCCGTCGGCGGCCAACCTGCCGCCCCTGCCCCCCAGCCGTCCGTCGGCCTGCCGACCGGGCCGGTGGACGCCCCCGAGGGTCCGCCGGCCCGTCTCTGGGACCGGATGCGCGACGATCCGCAGTACGCCCCGGAGCACCTGGCCCTTGAGGCGGTGCGCCGGCTCGGGCCGGAGGCCGCGCAGTGGGCCGTCCGGGCCCGAGCAGAACAGCCCGGCGTGTCGGCCGACGTCCTTGCCGACCAGGCGGCCCGCAAGTTCGTCAACCTGGCCCGGCTGTCCGGCGCCGTCTCCGGAGCGGCGGGGCTGCCCGGGGCCGTGATCGACGTGGGCGTCCTGGCCTGGACCCAGGCGCGGATGGTGCTGCACATTGCCGCCGCGTACGACGTCGACCCGCTGCACGGCGACCGGGCCACCGACCTGCTGGTGCTCCAGCGCGTGCACAAGGTCGCCGAGAGCGCCCGGCTGGCCCTCGGTGTGGCCGCCGGTCGGGAACGCGCCGACGCGCTCTTCGGCTCCGGCGGCCGGCGCCCGCTCGGCCGGGTCATGCTGCAACTCGGCGTCCGGCTGGCCCAGATGGCCGGCGTTCGGGCCGCCAAGCGGATGGTCGCCAAGATCATCCCAGGTGCGGCCATCGTCCTCGGCACCTGGGCCAACTCGTCCGCCACGAAGGACCTGGCGCAGCGATCCCGGGCCCTGTACCGCTCCCGCGGCGTCGCCGTCCCGGAGCCCCGCCGCCACTGACCGCGGGCCAGCCTGGTCAGCCGGCCAGCCTGGTCAGCCGGCCAGCCTGGTCAGTTGGCCAGGCCGGACGAGCGCCAGGTGACCTCGGCGAGCCGGCCCTGGCCGGTGGCGTTGGGGTGGAACCAGTCCAGCGGGTTGAGCAGGTCCAGAGTGAATCGGACCTTGTGCACCGCTCCACCGTCGTGCCGGCAGCGGGAGCCGTACGCCCGGCAGGCCGCCACCAACTCGGCGTTGTACGCGTTGATCCGGTTCCGGACGGCGGCCCGGCGCGCCCGGTCGGCGGGCGCGGTCGAGGTCGCCTCGGCCAGCAGGGACGGGCAGATGCCCCGCCTCCACGCCCGTACGGCCCGGGCGTCGTCGTGCCCGACCTCCCAGAGCCGGTACAGGTCGGGGATGCTCACCACCAGCACCCGGGCCTTCGGTCGGCCGGTCCGCAGCACCCGTAGGCCCCGGTCGACGTCGGCCCGGAACTGCGCCACCGGGGTCATCGCGTCCACCCCGCCCCGGCAGACGTCGTTGGCGCCGATCAGCACTGTGACGTAGTCGGCGCGGTCGCGTACCGCTGCCTGGGCCTGACCCTCCAGCGCGTCCGCGCGGGCGCCGGGACGGGCGTGGTTGTACGTCCGGTCGCGGATCGCCGAATTCTGTTCCAGCAGTCGCCGGTAGTGGCTCTCCACCCGCAGGCCGTCCCCCGTCGACCAGGAGTTGCGCTCGCATGAGGTGAGCACGAGGCAGGAGGCGAAGCCCGTGGTGATCGAGTCTCCGAGTGCGGCGATGCCGCCCGGGCCGCTCGACGGCGGTGCGCTCCTGGTGGGGCGTGGTGTCGCGGAGGTGCCGCCCTCGCAGGCCAGCGCCACCAGCGCCGCGAGACAGGCCAGGGCGGTGACCCCCCGTCGAGGCATGACGTCCCCTCCCACAGCACAGAGCGACAGCGCGGTAACTCTATGCGTAGGACGTGGTGTGCCGGGGAGGTGCTGTCGGGTATGCGGCAGAGCGCCGACGCTGGTGCCAGCGGGGTGCTATAAGGCCCGCCAGGGCGCGGGCTGACCGTGCAGCCACCAGTGCAGCGCCCGGGTGATCCGGGGCAGCACGAGATAGGTCATCAGCGGGGTCAGGCAGAGGGTCATCAGCAGCACCCGTGCCGCCAGCGGCACCGCGTCGAGGAAACGGCTGGTCAGCAGGGTGGCGCTGAGGCTCAGCGGAAAGAACGCCAGCCAGATCGTCACCGCCTGCTTCCACCTCGGAGGCGTGGTCGGCCCGACCGGGCCGACCGGCTCGACCGGGTCCACCGAGTGCTCAAGCGGAGGGTCGAACCAGCCCTCGATCCCGGTACGCCGCTCGACCCGGGTGTGCTCGACGATGCCCTGCGCCGAGCTGAGCCACCAGTGCCGCTGCGGCGACTCCTCCCACCGGTGCAGCGTCTCGGCGTCGGCGAAGCGGTAGAGCATGTGCCACTCCGGCGAACCGGGGCCGCTCTGCACCCAGCCGGCGCCGAGGAACCCGGGGAACGCCTCGGCCAACGCGGTGCCGGCCCGCATCCACGCCACCATCTCGCTGGACCGTGCCGGGTCGACACGGCGGGCGATGGCGACGGTCACCGGCACGGCGAGGGTCAATGACATGCGTCCATCCTGCGGTCGGCAGGGGCCACGACGCGAACGGATGTAATCGAGCACACCGGCGCGCTCCGGTGCCGCCCGCCCGTGCAGGCCACCGGCCGGAACCTGTCGGTGGTCGTTCGCGACCGACCGAGGTGTCCGAGGCCGGTTAACGCTGGCGATCGGGGGTAGGTCCCTGAGCATGACGAGATCGCAGCCCCGGCGCGCCCGTGGCACGGTCGGCCACGCGAACAGCGCGCTGAACCTCCGTCTCACCCTCGCCAGCTTCGGGCTGGTGATCATGGTGCTCTTCGCGGTGCTGGCATTCTGGGCCGGCATCGCCTGGCTGGGCGTCGTCTGTGCGATCTTCGCTGTGGTCGCCGTGGTCGACCTGGTCGTGATCCAGCGCCGCCGCGCCGCCCGCCGCCGCGAGGAGCCGGGCGTACGACACTCGTTGTTCGAGTGACAGGAGGACGAGATGCCCCACATCGCCACCACCAACCCCGCCACCGGCCAGGTGCTCAAGACCTATGAGGCGATGTCCACCGAGCAACTCGACGGTGCCATCGAGCGCGCCGACCTCGCGTACCAGCAGTTGCGGGAGACGACCGTCGACCAGCGCGCCCAGTGGATGAACGCCGCCGCCGACCTGCTCGACGCCGAGCGCGACGAGATCGCCCGGATCATGACCACGGAGATGGGCAAGACCTACGTGTCGGCGCAGGCCGAGGTGACGAAGTGCGCCACGGCCGCCCGCTTCTACGCCGACAAGGCCCCGGCGTTCCTCGCCGACGAGCCGGCCGACGCCGACGCCGTGAAGGCGACCCGAGCGTTCATCCGCTACCAGCCGATCGGTGCGGTGCTCGCGGTGATGCCGTGGAACTTCCCGCTCTGGCAGGTGATGCGCTTCGCCGCGCCGGCGCTGATGGCCGGCAACACCGGCCTGCTCAAGCACGCCTCGAACGTGCCGCAGACCGCGCTGCTGCTGGAGGACGTGTTTCGGCGGGCCGGCTTCCCCGAGGGGGCCTTCACCACCGTGCTGGTCGGCTCGGAGGCCGTCGAGAGGATCCTCAGCGACCCCCGGGTGCGCGCCGCCACGCTCACCGGCAGCGAACCGGCCGGCCGGTCCATCGCCCAGATCGCCGGACGGGAGCTGAAGAAGACCGTCCTCGAACTCGGCGGCAGCGACCCCTTCGTCGTGATGCCCTCGGCCGACGTGGACCGGGCCGCCGAGGTGGCCACCACGGCCCGCTGCCAGAACAACGGCCAGTCCTGCATCGCCGCGAAGCGGTTCATCGTGCACACCGACGTGTTCGACGCCTTCGCGGAGAAGTTCGCCGCGAACATGGCCGCGCTGCGGGTCGGCGACCCGATGGACCCGGACACCGACGTGGGGCCGCTGGCCAGCGAGCGGGGCCGTGACGAGGTGCACGCCCAGGTCCAGGACGCCGTGGACAACGGCGCGACGGTGCTCTGCGGTGGCGAGCTGCCAAGCGGCGACGGCTGGTTCTACCCGCCCACAGTGGTCACCGACCTCACCCCGCAGATGCGGATGTGGTCCGAGGAGGTCTTCGGCCCGGTCGCCGGCCTGTTCCGGGTCTCGTCGTACGAGGAAGCGATCGAGGTCGCCAACGGCACCAGCTTCGGGCTCGGCTCGAACGCCTGGACGCGGGACCCGGCCGAGCAGGAGCGCTTCGCCACGGACCTCGACGCGGGCAACGTCTTCATCAACGGCATGACGACGTCCTACCCGGAGTTGCCGTTCGGTGGTGTGAAGAACTCGGGCTACGGGCGCGAGCTGTCGGCGCTGGGCATGCGGGAGTTCTGCAACACCAAGACGGTCTGGGTGGGTGAGGGCGCCGCCTCGGCCGGCGCCGGGGCGCACGCCGAGTAGTTCGGGGCGCGGCACGCGTCAGCCGGTGCCGTCGTGGGTAGGAAGTGTGCCCATGACGTCGTTCGGTTTTCACGCCTCGCATGAGCAGATCGGTCCACGCGCCCTGTTGGAGGCGGTGATGCACGCCGAGCGGGCAGGCTTCGACGCGGCCATGTGCTCCGACCACTTCTCGCCGTGGAGCGCGCGGCAGGGCGAGTCCGGCTTCGCCTGGTCCTGGCTGGGCTCCGCGTTGCAGGCCACCGGCATGCCGTTCGGTGTTGTCAACGCGCCCGGCCAGCGGTACCACCCGGCGATCATCGCGCAGGCGATCGGCACGCTCGGCGCGATGTACCCAGGCCGGTTCTGGGCGGCGCTGGGCACCGGCGAGGCCAGCAACGAGCACATCACCGGCGACCCGTGGCCGCGCAAGGACGTACGCGCCGCCCGGCTGCGCGAGTGCGTGGACGTGATCCGCGCGCTGTTGGCCGGCGAGGAGGTCAGCCACGACGGCCTGGTCCGGGTGGACCGAGCCCGGCTGTGGACCCGCCCGGAGCAGCCGCCCGCGTTGGTCGGCGCCGCCGTCAGCGTGGCCACCGCCCGCTGGTGCGCCGAGTGGGCGGACGGGCTGATCACCGTGAACGCGCCGAAGGCACACCTGCGCGAGATGATCGACGCGTACCGGGACGCCGGTGGGCGCGGGCCACTGCACCTGCAGGTGCACGTCTCCTGGGCGTCTGAGCAGGCGCAGGCCGAGGCCATCGCCCACGACCAGTGGCGCAGCAACGTCTTCGCCCCGCCGGTCTGCTGGGACCTGGAGACCGTCGAGCACTTCGACGTGGTCTCCGCGGACGTGCCGGCGCAGCGGGTCGCCGAGGTGGTCAACGTGTCCGCGGACCTGGGTCGGCATGTCGGCTGGTTGGAAGAGTACGTCGAACTCGGCTTCGACCAGATCGCCCTGCACCACGTCGGGCAGGAGCAGCGCGGCTTCATCGACGCGTTCGGCGCGGAGGTGCTGCCGAAGTTGCGCCCGGCCGGCTGATCGAGGGCTCAACCGACGGACCCCTAGGCTCGTACCCCATGGAAAGCCTGTTTCCGGTCGTCGTCTTCCTGGCGATCGCCACCCTGGGTGCCGCGCTGGCCCGCCGGCTCGGCCTGCTCGCGCCGATCGTGCTGGTCGTGCTCGGTCTGGCGCTCTCGTTCGTACCGGGCTTCCCCCAGGTGGAACTCGACCCCGAGCTGGTGCTGATCGGCATCCTGCCGCCGCTGCTCTACGTGGCCGCACTGGAGACCTCGGTGCCGGCGTTCAAGAACAACATCCGGCCGATCCTGCTGCTCGCGGTCGGCCTGGTGTTGTTCACCGCGTTCGTGGTCGGGCTGGTGCTGCACCTGCTGCTGCCGCAGTTGCCGTTCGCGATCTGCCTGGCCCTCGGCGCGGTGGTCGCCCCGCCGGACGCCGTGGCCGCCACGGCAGTGGCCCGGCGGGTGGGCCTGCCCCGCCGGGTCGTCACCATCCTGGAGGGGGAGAGCCTGGTCAACGACGCCACCGCGCTGGTGCTGCTGCGGGTCGCGACGATGGCCACCATCGGATCTGCGGTCGGCACGGCCGAGGTCGCCGTCGAGGTGCTGCGGGCCACCGGCGGCGGGATCCTGATCGGGGCGCTCGGCGCGTTTGTCTTCGGTTTCCTGCACCGGCGGATCACCGACCCTCTGCTGGACAACGCGCTGTCGTTGATCATCCCGTTCGCGGTGGTGTTCACCGCCGAGCACCTGCACGCCTCCGGTGTGGTCGCGGTGGTCGTCACCGGTCTGGTGCTCGGGCACAAGCTGCCGCAGCTGCTGTCGGCGGCATCCCGGTTGCAGATCGGCGCGTTCTGGCGGCTGGTCCGGTTCCTGCTGGAGGGCCTGGTCTTCCTGCTGGTGGGGCTCCAGCTGCGGGAGGTGCTGCACGACCTCGACGAACCGGTCGGCTCGCTCGTCATCACCACATTCGCGGTGCTCGCCGCCGTCTTCCTGACCCGGTTCATCTGGCTCTTCCCGGCCACCTACCTGGCCCGGTTGGTGCCCCGCGTCCGCCGACGCGACCCCAGGCCGTCGCCGAAGTTGCCGATCATCATCGGCTGGGCCGGGATGCGCGGCGTGGTGACCCTGGCCGCCGCGCTCGCGCTGCCGCTGACCCTGGCCGACGGCGAGCCGTACCCCCGGGCGTTGCTCATCTGGCTGGCCTTCGCGGTGATCGTTTTCACGCTGGTCGGCCAGGGCGCCACGCTGCCGCTGGTCGCCCGTCGGTTGAAGCTGCCGCAGGACGACCCGGTGCAGGACGCGCTGTCCGCGGCCGGTGTGCAGCAGCAGGCCAGCCGGGCTGCCCAGGAGCGTCTCGACGAGCTGGCCGACAGCGCACCTGACGCGGTGGTGGACCGGCTGCGCCGAGCGGTGGAGGACCGCACCAACATGGCCTGGGAACGGCTCGGTGGCACCGAGCGGGAGACCCCGTCGCAGGCGTACGGTCGGTTGCGACAAGAGATGATCGACGCCGAGCGGGATGTGTTCCGGGCTGCCCGGGACTCCGGTCGGATCCCTGAGGAGGTGCTGGTGCAGGCCTATCGTGATCTGGACCTGGAGGAGTCGTTGCTGAGGGAGGCAGGGAAGTGAGCTGTCAGCACCTGACCGAGGCGGGTGCCGCCGAGGCGCGCACCCCCGACGAGTGCGAGGACTGCGTCGCCATCGGCGAGACCTACTGGGTGCACCTGCGCACCTGCCTGAGCTGTGGGCAGGTCGGCTGCTGCGACTCGTCGCCGAACCAGCACGCGAGCAAGCACTTCGCGTCCACCGGCCACCCGGTGATCCGCTCGGCGCAGCCGGGCGAGGCCTGGCGATGGTGCTTCGTCGACGAGGAGATCGGCTGACGGTCAGACCGGGTGCGGTGACCAGTCAGCGCGATCGGTGCGGTCAGCGCGGTCGGCGCGGTCGGCCAGGGCGCGGCGGGTGAGCGGCGGTACGGCGAGGCCGGTGAGCGCGAGCAACCCCGCCAGCGCCAGCCAGCCGACCGGGCCACCGTCGATGATCAACCAGGTCAGCAGGGCCGGGCCGGCAGCGCGGACCAGCCCGGCGAGCAGTCCGTCGACCCCCTGGTAGGCGCCGAGGGCGTCCGGGGCGGCGAGGTCGTAGGCCAGCGCCGCCCCGGCCCCGGCGTGCCACAGGTCGCCCATGGTGTAGATCACCGTCGCCGCCAGCAGCAGGCCGATCGCCACCGCGGTGGGCACGACGGCGGTCGCGGCCCAGAGCAGCATCCCGGCCGCGAGCACCAACCCCGCCCGGCGCATCGTCGTCGCCGCCGGCGCCGCGTGCCGAGCGCTCCCGCTGAGCCGTACGGCGAGCAGCACGGTGAGCAGCGTGTTGACCAGCAGGAGGGCGGAAACCGTCACCGGAGGCGCATCGGTGTGCGCGACCACCCACAGCGGCAGCACCAGCGTCAACGCCACGTGGTGCACGGAGAGCACCGCCGAGGCGCCGGCGACCGCGAGGAACGGCCCGTCGCGCAACGCCCGGCCGGCTCGCTGCCGCAGTGGTCGCCGGGCCGGCGGGTACGCCGGGAGCCGCATGATCAGCGCCGCCGAGACGAGATAGGTGCCGACGTTGCCGAGCACCAGCAGTCGGTACGCCCACCCGGTGTCCGCCACCAGCGCGAACGCGGCCAGCCCCGCACCGAGCGCCACGCCCAGGTTGGCCACCGCGCGCAAGGTGGCGAAGGCGTACACCCGGCCCTCGGGGCCGCCCACCGCCGCGACCAGCGCGGCGCGGACGGCGAGGTTGCCGGAGATCAGCAGAGCGTCCAGTGTGGCCACCAGCAGAAAGACCGGGAAAGAGTCGACCAGCAGGTACGCGGCGGCGACAACCGCCTGCGCCAGTTGCAGGACGGCGCGGAGGCTCCGGGGGTCACGTCGGTCGGCGAGCCCGCCGAGCGGCACGCTGGCAGTGAGCCCGACCAGGCCGGCGAGAGTGAGCCCGAGCCCCACCTCGGTCGGGGTCAGCCCCACGGCGCGGGTGAGGAAGAGCGCCGCACCCGTCACCCACAGCCCCGTGCCGACCGTGTTGGCGAGGGTGGCCAGCGACAGGGTGCGCAGCCGACCGGGCGGCGGCAGCGGCGACAGCGACCGCCAACGGCCGCGAACCTCCGCCGTGGTGCCCATCCACCGACCCTAGAGCCGCCACCTGCTCGTCGATGCCCCGCACAGTGCGGTGCCCGTCACAGCCCCTCCGGGTCGCCTGCCGGCTCTTGATCTGCTCGCGCTGCGCGCCTGCTCGCGCTGCGCGCCTGCTCGCGCTGCGCGCCTGCTCGCGCTGCGCGCCTGCTCGCGCTGCGCGCCTGCTCGCGCTGCGCGCCTGTCCGGCGGCGTCGACCTTTTCGGCGGGCAGGCTTGTTCGGCGGCGCAGGCTTGTTTGGCGGGGTCGGACCAGTGATGGGTCACGTTCGCCGGTGGTACTGGTTGCGGCGGGGGAGCCGGTCGGGATCGAGCCAGGCCGGCGGGACGAATTCGGGCCGACCGTCGCCGCCGAGCCGGACGGTCCACTCGCCACGGTGGACGTGTCGGTGATGGTGGGCGCAGAGCAGCACGGCGTTGGCCAGGCTCGTGCTGCCGCCGTCGGCCCAGTGGTGGATGTGGTGGGCGTCGCACCAGCGGGGCGGGCGGTCGCAGCCCGGGAAGGCGCAGCCGCGGTCGCGCAGGACCAGGGCGCGTCGCAGGGGGCCGCTGACGAGCCGACGCTGCCTGCCCACGTCGAGCGTCTGGCCGGCGCCGCCGAGGACGGCGGGCAGGATCGCCGCGTCGCAGGCGAGCCGGCGAACGGTCTCCGGGGTGAGCCGAAGGTCGGTGTCGAGAGTGCCGGCGTCGAGCTGCCGGGCCAACGTCTCGAAGCTTGTGGTGACGACGAGTTGGGCGGGGTCGCCGCCGTGCTCGGGCAAGTCGCCGGTGCGCAGGGCAAGCCGGCAGAGGTCGGCGAGCGCGTCGTGCCGGCGTTGCCCGGGACAACGCGGATCGTCCGGACCGGACGGTGCGGTCAGGGGGTCGATCGCGGCGCGCAGCAGGCCGGCCGCCTCAGCGTCCAGGCTGCCGGCCAGCCGCAGCCGGCCGTCCGACAGCTCGGACAGCGTGACATGGCGATCCCGGCTGGCTCGGCGGGCCTCGGCCTCCAGCGCCGCCCGGGCGGCGGCTTCGGCGACCTCCGGGGCGACGTGATCGAGGATGCGGGTGCCCAGCTTGCGCAGCAGGGTCGGCTCGAACTGCCCGGCCCACTCGACCAGGACGCCGGCCGCCTTCCCGGCCGCCTCGGCGCCGGCGGCCGTGTGCACCGTGCTGACCGTGTCGCCGATGACCCGGGCCTGCTCGACGCTGATATCACCGCTGGCCAGAGCAGCGCGCACGCCTGGCGCTCCGGCGTCCAACGCACCGGCGAGATCGACCAGCCGGCGAGCGGCGGAGACGCTGAGCCGCAGCCGGTCCCGAAGCCACACCACCGTCGAGGATGCGCCCTGCGTGGTCCCGGTGCCTCGACCGTCCAGCTCCCGCACGAGGTCCAGCTTGACCGCGGCCAGGCGTTGCTCGAGTCGGTGCGCGGCGTCGAGTGCCGCGACGAGGTCGTGCTCCGGAAGAGCCCACGCCGGTGCGTCGAGGCAGTTGGCGACCGCCGTCTCCGCATGCGTCAACTCCTCCAACATGGAACGAGAATAGAACAGCTGTACGACAGTTTCGGGTTCGGTCAGCAGGCCAAGCTCGGCGGCTTCCGGCGGTGGAGATGAGTGGCCGCTCGGACGGTGGGCAAGGTGGTCGTCGCCCGGCCCGGCTCAACGGCTGATGGAGTCGACGAGGCGTTCGGTGGCGAGGCAGCGTTCCTTTGCGTCACCGCTCAGCCGGGCGGTCCAGTCGGTGAGGCCGCCGTCACCGACCTCCAGGCTGCCGCCCAGGACAGTGATCCGCAGGGCGCACCCCGTGTAGTAGCCGCGACCGCGAGACCGCTCCGGTTCATCCACGAGCGGCACCGCACCCCCGTCGAGTGCCGGTCGGACGGTGTCGGCCAGCCGCTCTCGGACGGTCCGATCGTCGAAGGTGGTGACGTGCAGCTGAGGCGCGACGGCCGGCGCCAGCTCGGCGAGGACGGCCCGCCAGTAGGTGAGGTGTCGGACGAGCAACCGGGCCTGCGTGCCGCCCGAACCAGTGTCGCGGGCGCTGGACACTAGGGCGAAGAGCCGGAAGTGAGCCGACGCGTCGTTGCCGAAATCCTGCGCCCTCAGCACCCGATGGGCGGCGGCCAGGTGCACCTCGCTCTGTCGGCGGCGACGTACGGCCGCCTCGATGGCGAGGGCGTTGGTGGGATCGCTCAGTACCTCGCTGGCGCGCATCGTGGTGACGATCCTGTTCTGGCTGACCGGTGCGACCGCCGAGCAGGTGCCGACCGGTACGACCGGCGACAGTTCCACTCCGGCGACGTCGGCGGGCAGCAGTTGCCACATCCGGGCCTCCACCCGTGCGAGCGCGCGCGGGTCGGTGCGGGCGGGGCGGACGAAGCGGTCCTGGCGCCACCGTCGTACCGCGTCGGATGGACGCGCGGTCGCCGCCCGGTCGCGGGCCACGCTCAACAGCAGACTGCTCAGGTCTGCGCTGGACAGTCCGGTCAGCGCGGTCCGCGTTCCCACCGGCATCGCCGCCCACACCCGACGCTCCGCCCCGGCCAGTTCGCCGTCATCCATGGCGTCACCATGGCTCACTCGGCGCGTCCGATCCATCGGTTTTGCTGCGCGCCCGGTGAATCGTTTGCGTCATCAGCTCGACAGCGCCAGCCGGAGGCCCGCTCGCCCCGAACGCTCGTGCGGAGCGGCACACCGCCGCCTGCCCTCGATCACATGGTGGTCAGTAGCGGAAGTCGAGTTGTTCCAGCTGCTCACCATCAAGTGATCATGGAGTCCTGGTGGCCGGTCGTGCCGCTGCCTATGATCCACCGACAACGACAGTGACGGGGGATGCACGTGATCAATGCGATTTTCTTCGATGTCGGCGGGACGATTCTCGACGAGTCCCACGAGTTCGCCGCCTGGGCCGACTGGCTTGGCGTTCCACGGCACACGTTCTCGGCGGTCTTCGGTGCGGTGATCGCCCGGGGCCTGGACTATCAGGAGACGTTCCGGGCCTTCCGGCCGGACTTCGATCTCGCGGTCGAGTTGGAGCGCCGCGCGGCCGCCGGTCAGCCGGAGTCGTTCGGCGAAGAGGACCTCTACCCGGACGCACGACCGTGCCTGACCTCGTTGCGGGAGCAGGGTCTGGTGGTGGGCCTGGCCGGCAACCAGCCAGCGCACGCCGAGTCGACCCTTCGGGCGCTCGACCTACCTGTCGACCTGATCGGCACGTCGCACGGTTGGGGGGTGGCGAAGCCGTCACCGGCCTTCTTCGAGCGGGTCGTTCGTGAGGGCGGCGGTGACGCGTCGTCGATTCTGTACGTCGGCGACCGACCCGACAACGACGCCCGCCCGGCTCAGGAGGCCGGGATGAAGACGTGCCTGATCCGGCGCTCACCGTGGGGGCACATCCTCGACATGCCGGCCGTGTCCGAACGGTGCCTGTTCCGGATCGACTCGCTGGACGAACTCTCCACTCTGGTCGCGAAGCACAACGCGGCCGGCGGTTGACCCGCCGGCCGCGTGATCATGCGAGCGTGGTGGCCGCCCGGGGAGGGCGGCCACCAGCAGTGGGTCAGGAGAGGCTGCAGGCTCCGCCGTTGACCGTGATCAGGCCGGGAGCGGGGTTGGCGCCGCCGGCCGTCGTCGCGTTGAAGCCGAACGTCACAGTGCCGCCGGGTGCGATCTTGGCGTTGTGCGACTCGTTGCGCGCGGTCACCGTCGAGCCGGCCTGGGTGACCTTCGCCAGCCACGCCTCGCGGACCCGCTGGTCGCCGGTGAACGCGAACCGCACGCTCCAGCCGTTGACGGCCGTGGCACCGGTGTTGCGGATGGTCAGCTGGGCGGTGAACCCGGTGCCGCCCTGCCAGGCACCGTAGTTGGTGTAGTTCACCGAGCAGGTGGTGGCCGGCACCGCGCCGGCGTCACCCTGGTCGGCCAGGAACGAGGAGATCCAGGCCAGCGCCGAGTTCCAGTTGATCGCCACCTCGTTCGTCGAGTACGAGTTGATGTCGTCGACGTAGCAGAACATCGGCTTGCAGCCGGCGAGCAGTTGCGCCACGAACGGGTCCTGCAGGGCGGCGTTCGGGCCACCGGCGAGGGAGCCGGCGGGCGGTCGGGGCAGGTTCGGGTCGAGCTGGTGGCCGAAGATCCGGCTGTGCTGGTTCTGCGCGGCGTGCTCGCCCCACCCGGTGACGTAGGAGATGTTCAGGGCGTTGCGACCGAGGATGTAGTCCATGGCCTGAACGGCACCGTCCCGGTAGACGGGGTTGCGGGTCAGGTCGAACGCGGTGGCCAGCACCACGGCGTTGTTGATGACGTTGCTGTTGCCGCCCCAGAAGTAGCTGTTGGCGTCACCGGGCATCGGCAGCCCGTACGCCTGTCGGCGCAGCTCCGCGAGGTAGCTGTCGGCGGCGGCGGTGACCGAGGCGCGGACGCGGGCCAGGTCGGCGGCGGGCAGCCCGTTCGGCACTGTGGCCAGGTCGAGGCGGCCCAGCGCGGCAACGCTCTGCCAGCCGAAGCCGCGCGGGTCGAACACGTCACCGGTGTGGTGCGGCGACGCGGTCAGGTCGGTCACGTAGGTCTGCGCCCCGGTGGTGAGGTACAGCTCGGCCGCCGCCCAGTAGAACTCGTCGGTCACGTTCGTGTCGTCGTACGCGCCGCCGCCGGTGCCGTCGGTCGGGCTCGCGTACACCGTGGGGTGGGCCTTGGCCGCGGCGTAGGCCGTCTTCGCGGCAGTGCCGCAGCGGCTGGCGAACGCCGCGTCGTAGGGGGCGAAGAGCCGCGCGCACTGGGCGGCGGTGGCGGCCAGGTTGAGGGTGGCCGCGGTCGACGGCGGGTGCAGCTCGCGCGGCTGCGGGTCGTCGTGCGGGGCGAGCGGCAGCCCGGTCCAGTTCTGGTCGTGGATCTTGTGGTGGACCATGCCGGCGAGCGGCTTGCCGGCCGGCACCTGCATGCGCAGCAGGAACTCCAGCTCCCAGCGGGCCTCGTCGAGGATGTCCGGCACGGCGTTGCCGCGCTCGGGGACGCGCAGGGTGCTGTCACCCAGCGCGGCGCCGCCGGCCGCGGTGGCCGCCGTCCTGGTCCGCTCGAACGTGTTGAGCAGTTGGTAGGTGGCGATGCCGCCGTTGACCACGTACTTGCCGTGGTCGCCCGCGTCGTACCAGCCGCCGCGCACGTCCAGGGAGTAGTCGCAGACGCCCGGCTGGCAGGGCACGTTGGTGTCGCCCTGGTTGGGTGCCACGCCGAGGTGGCCGGCGGGGCGGGCGTATTCGTCGCCGATCAGGTCACCGTCGATGGCGATGCCGCTGCGCTGGGCGTAGAAGAACTGCAGCGAGTCGGAGCGCAGCTGGTCGTAGAGGGTCCCGGAGATGTCGAACGGGTGGCTGGTCTCGCCGTCGACGGTGAGCGTGAGCCCGGTGCCGGGGGTGCGGTAGTTGGAGAAGTCGACGGTCTGCACGTTCTGCCCCGAGGCGGCGTCGACGCCACGGGCGGTGGTGCTGCCGCTGGCCACGACGGCGCCGGCGGCCGAGCGAAGCTGCCAGGGCAGCGCCTCGGTGGCCTCGGTGACGACGGTGGCGTCCTTCGGGCCGCCCGGCAGGTAGCCGACCTGGTTGACCCGCACCCGTGGGCCGGTGTCCGGCTCGTACGGCTCGGGCGGCTCACCGCCGCGCAGCGAGACGTCGTCCAGGCAGATGGTCTGCGTCTCGGGAGAGCCGCCGACCTGGAAGATCAGTTGTGCGTTCGGGTTGTCGTCCGGGACGGTGAAGGTCTGCTCGACCCGCTGGGCGGTGCCGGTCGCGCTGGCGTCCACGGCCGCGTACGTCGTGTAGGGGGCACTGCCGAGTTGCAGCACGGCCTTGACCGCGGCGCCCGGGGTGGCGGAGACGGCGAAGCCGAGGGTGTATTCGGCGCCCGCGATCAGCGGCACCCCGTCCTGGCCGATGCCGGCGTCCCAGGGGTTGGCCAGCCCACCCGTGACGGTGGTGCAGAGCCGGCCGTCGGTGACCGCGAGAGGGCCGGTGCCGAACGAGAACCAGGGGCTCACTCCGGCGCTGAAGTCGCCGTTGTCGATCTGCTCGGGGGCGTCCGGTGGTGGGTCGGCGTGGGCCGCGCCGGCGCCCGCGCCGGTGAGGGCCAGGGTGGTCGCCGCGGCCAGCAGGAGGCGGCGTCGGGATGGCGTCACGGGGAGTCCTTCCGGGACGGAAAGTGGGACATTGGTGGTGGCACGGTGGGGCGGAAATGACCTGGGAGCGCTCCCAGGTGTCGGCTCGATGTTTCCAGTGCCGGTACGCCATGTCAATTGATCTGGTTGGATGGGTTTCAGCATCCGACGAGGGCGGTCAGCCCGACCGGCGTCCCCCGACGCGCCGCCATCCGGACGTGAGATTGGCCGCGCCACGCGCCGTCGTCCTGATCTCCTAGAGACAACTGCGCCCTTCGCCTGGCAGGCTGCCTCCCATGACCCTGAAGCTGCGTTCCGTGGGAACGAGCGACCGTGGGCTGATCCGCAGCGGGAACCAGGACGCCCTGCACGCCGGCACCTGGCTCGTCGCCGTCGCCGACGGCATGGGCGGGATGGCCGCCGGTGACCTGGCCAGCGCCCTCACCATCGACGCGGTCGCCCCGCTGGATGTGGAGACTCCCGAGGACGCGCTGGTGGCCGCGCTGGAGGGTGGCATCGCGCTGGCCACCTCCCGGATCCGGCAGGCGGTCGCCGAGGACTCCGAGCGGCAGGGCATGGGCACCACGCTGACCGCCCTGCTCTTCGCCCGTACCGGCAGCTGCCTGGCCCTCGCGCACGTCGGCGACTCCCGGGCCTACCTGTTCCGCGAGGGCGTGCTCAAGCAGGTCACCCGGGACGACACGTTCGTCCAGATGCTGGTGGACCAGGGCGTGATCACCGCGGACCAGGCCAGCAGCCACCCGCGGCGGGCGGTGGTCACCCAGGCGTTGCAGGGCGACGAGATCTCCCCGTCGTACGCGACGATGGTGCCCCGGGCCGGCGACCGCTGGTTGCTGTGCAGCGACGGTCTGTCCAACGTCGTCCGTCCGGACACCCTCACCGAGGTGCTCACCGGTTACCCGGAGCGGTCGGAGTGCGTCGGCAAGCTGATCGATCTGGCACTGCACGCCGGTGCACCGGACAACGTCACCGTCGTGGTGGCCGACGTCGTGGAGGAATAGGCCGGCGCTCAGCGCCGCCGTGGTGTGGCGCGGCGGGTGGGCGTCGCCGTTCCCGGATCCTCCGGCCACGGGTGCCGGGGATAGCGCCCGCGCAACTCGGAACGGACCTGCGGATAGCCGGTGCGCCAGAACGACGGCAGGTCGGCGGTCACCGCCACCGGCCGGCCGGCGGGGGAGAGCAGGTGCAGCAGCACCGGCACCCGCCCGTCGCCGACGCGTGGCGCCACCGACCAGCCGAACGTCTCCTGGAGTTTCACCGCGAGCACGGGCGCGGTCGGGTCGGTGTAGTCCACCCGGATCCGCGAACCGCTCGGCACCTCGATCCGCTCCGGGGCCAGCTCGTCCAAGCGGGCGGCCTGCGCCCAGGGCAGCAGCCGGCGCAGCGCCGACGTCACGTCCGCCCGCGCCAGGTCGGCGCGGCGCCGGGCGGCGGCCAGCTCCGGTCCCAGCCAGGTGGGTGCGGCGTCGAGCAGCGCCTCGTCGCTGACGTCCGGCCACGGGGCACCAAGATGGTGTCGGAGGAACGCGAGCCGCTCCCGCAGCGCCCGGGCCGCCGGGGTCCAGGGCAGCAGCCCCAGACCCTCCTGACGCAGGCCGGTCAGCAACGCCGCGGCCACCTCCGCGCGGTCCGGTCGGTCCAGCCGCCGCTGCACCAGCTCGATCGCGCCGAGCCGGGTCACCTCCCGGGCCACCACGTCGCCGTCGGACCAGCCGACCTCCCGACTCGTGCGCAGCAGCGGGCCGGCTGCCTCCCGGGCCGTCGCCTCGTCCACCGGCGAGGCCCGGCGGATCCGCGCCGACGGCGCGCCGGGGGTGCGGTCCGCGACGGCCACCGCCAGCCAGTCGGCACCGGCCAGCCCCGAACCGACCGCCAGCTCCGCGGCGGTCCCGCCGGTCATCAGGTACGCCGAACCGCCCGGTCGCCGCACCCGGGCCAACCGTTCCGGGTACGCCAGACCGACGAGCAGCCCGGCGGCGAGATCGTCGCTCAGCCCACCCGAGCCACCCCGGCCCACGGAGTCGGTGCGGCCGGCGGGCAGGGCGGCCCGTAGCCGTCGTACCTCGGTGCGCCACCGGGCTGTCGCGCCCGCGTCGACACCAGTTCGCAGTCGACGCCAACCGGCGACCAGGTCGTCACCGGGGCCCGCCGCGCTCTCCTCGGCGAGCAGGGCGACCACCTCGGCCGCCCGGTCGGCGCCGACCCGCCCGGCGCCGTCGAGCAGCGCCCGGGCCAGCCGGGGGTGTGCACCCGCGGCGGCGATCGCCCGCCCCCGCGTGGTGATCCGGCCGTCGACGTCGACCGCGCCCAGGGTGTGCAGCGTGTCCCGGGCCACCGTCATCGCGGCGGCCGGTGGGGCGTCGGGCAGCGCGAGCCCGACGCCGTCGGGCCGACCCCAGGCGGCCAGCTCCAACGCGAAGCCGGTCAGGTCGGCGGTGGCGATCTCCGGCTCGGCCCGGGCGGGCAGCCGCTCGTGGGTCGCCGCCGACCAGCACCGGTAGACGTACCCGGGGGCCTCCCGGCCGGCCCGGCCCGCCCGCTGGGTGGCGGCGGCTCGGGAGACCGGCACGGTGACCAGAGCGCCCAACCCGCGGGCCAGGTCGATACGCGGCACCCGGGACAGCCCCGCGTCCACCACGACCCGTACGCCCGGGACGGTCAGGCTGGTCTCGGCCAGCGCGGTGGCCAGCACGACCCGGCGTCGGTCCGCGGGACGCAGGGCGGCGTCCTGCTCGGCGCCGCGTTGGCGGCCGTGCAACGGAAGCAGCGCCACGGTGTCGCGCAGGTCGGCCAAGCGGCCGGTGACCCCCGCTATCTCGCCGGCCCCGGGCAGGAAGACCAGGACATCGCCGTCGCGCTCGGACAGCGCCCGCCGGACGGTGGCGGCCACGTGGTCGAGCAGGGCCCGGTCCACCGGCCCGGCCCCGGACGGGGCGATCGGGCGCGCCGGCGGCGCCCAGATCCGCTGCACCGGGTACAGCGCCGAATCGGCCCGTACCACCGGGGCGGGGGCGGACCCGCCGAGCAGCGCGGCGAACCGGTCGGTGTCCGGGGTGGCGGACATCGCCAGCAGCCACAGGTCCGGCCGGAGGGTGGCCCGCGCCTCGACGGTGAAGGCCAGCGCGAGGTCGGCGTCGAGTTGTCGTTCGTGGCACTCGTCGAGCAGCACGGCGCCCGTACCGGGCAGTTCCGGGTCGTGGTGCAGCCGCCGGACCAGCAGGCCGGTGGTGACCACCTCGATCCGGGTGGCCGGGCCCACCTTGCGCTCACCGCGGACCGCGTAGCCGACACGCTCGCCCACCCGCTCGCCGAGCAGCTCGGCCATGCGCCGGGCGGCGGCGCGGGCCGCCACCCGACGGGGTTGGGCGATCACCACCCGGCCGGTCACCCGGTCGGCCACGGCCAGCGGCGCCAGGGTGGTCTTGCCGGTGCCCGGCGGGGCCACCAGCACGCCGGCGCCGGCCGCGTCGAGCGCCGCGACCATCGCCGGCAGCACCGGGCGTACCGGCAGGTCCAGGGTTACGTCGGAGAGCACGGCCCAGTCTCGCACCGGCGTGGCTGCCTCAACGCCGACGGACCTCGCCGACGCCCCCCACGAAGGCCCGCCAGGCCGACGGCCCGAAGGCGAGCACCGGGCCGGAGCGGTCCTTGCTGTCGCGTACGGCGACCTGACCGTCGGCTGTCGCGACCTCCACGCAGTTGCCGTTGCCACTGCTGCGCGTGCTGGTGCGCCAGTCCGCTCGGGTCAGGTCGTGCGCGGTCATCCGGGATACCTCTCGTCTGCGTCGGCGTGCCGCAGAAGCGGTCACGCAAAGTTACGAGAAGCATGCTCAAGACGGGTCAGTGACGCCGTCGGATCGAGCGCCATCCGGCACAGCTCCTCGTGCAGAAGGCTATACCCGAGCACATGATCGCCATCCTCCAGAGCCAGTCCCATCGTGAGGTTATCCAGGTAAACCACCGAGGCGTCGGCGGCATCGGCGAAGTTGAGGATCACGTACGGGGTGCTCATCGCGGGATGGCCGCCAGTCGCGAATGGAAGTACCTGGATTGTCACGTTGGGTAACTGCGCGATCCGCGTCATGTGGACCAGTTGTTCGGCCATCACCGTTGCGCCGCCGACCGGGCGCAGCAGCACCGCCTCGTTGAGCACCACCGAGAGATGGACCGGATCCTCGTGACGCAGCACCTCCTGTCGACGTAGCCGGGCGGCGATCTTGCGCTCCAGGCCGTCCTCGCCGGCGGTGCGCCGGAAGATCTCCCGTGCGTACGCCTCGGTCTGCAGCAGCCCGGGCACCGACTCGGCCTCGTACGTGCGCAGCGTCGCCGCCTCGGCCTCCAGCCCGACGTAGAACTCGAACCACTCGGGCAGCACGTCGCTGTAGTTCTGCCACCAGCCGCGTTGCTGTGCGCCTCGGGCGATCTCGATCAGTGCCTCCGCGTCGGAGCCGGTCACCTGGTAGAGCGCGAGTGCCGCCCGGACGTCGCGCGGTTTGATGCCGATCTGGGCGGTCTCGATGCGGGAGAGATTGCTCTTCGACATGTCGAGCTGACGGGCCGCCACGTCGAGGGTCATACCCGCGCGTTCCCGGAGCTGGCGAAGCTCCCTGGCGATGCGTCGGCGGCGCACGGTCGGGCTGGTGGCGGATCGGGTGGGGGGAGCGGCGGTCACAGTCCGAGTCTGACAGAACAAGATCCGCAGGTCGCGCCTGCACGGAGTGCAACTTTCAAATCTGGGAGTTGCGTTGCAGTAGCAGTCGGTGCATCCTTTCCCGGTCGCGATCACTGTGGACACACCTGTGCGGGGAGGACCGTTGCTCAGCGCCGACGAGTTCTTCCTGATCGCACACAACGACAGTCGTGGCAAGGCCAAGCTGCACCCGGCGGCGACCGGGCTCGGGCTGGCCGCCGGGCTGCTCGGCGAGCTGCTCCTCTATGGACACATCACCGTCTCCGACGGCCGGGTCACCGTCATCGACCGCCGTCCGCCGGCTGACGCGCTGGCGCACACCGTGCTCGACCAGCTGATCGGCGAGTCCCAGCACCAGGAGCTGCGCATCTGGCTCAGCTTCCTGGCCCAGAGCGCGACCACCTCGGTGGGGGAGCGGCTGGCCCGCGCCGGCGTGCTGCGCCGCCAGGAGAGCCGTCGGCTGCTGCGTACCTCGGTCAGCTACCTGCCGATCGACCTCAACGCGGTGGCCTGGCCGGCCACCCGGCTGCGGGCCCTGCTGGAACGGCCGGACCCGCCAAGCGTGCCGGATGCTCTGCTGCTCGGCCTGGTCGTGGCGACGGGGCTGACCCGCGAGGTGCTGTGGAGCGCCGGCCCGCGCGCCCACCACCGCCTGAACGTCCTCATCCCCGCGCTGCCGGCACCCCTCAAGGAGCTCGTCGGGCACACCGAGGCCGCCGTCGGCGCCGCCGTGCTGCGCGGCCTCCCCTGATCCCCCCGGTAACCCCCTACCCCTCCCTCGACAACCGGAGTAGTCGTATGCGACCGACATCGACAGTCGACCGACCCAGCAACGTCTCCGAATCTCTGGCCCGAGGCCGCCTCGGCATCCCCTCGGTGATCTTCTTCGTGCTCTCCGCCGCCGCGCCGTTGACCGTGGTGGCCGGCGTCGTCACCACCGGCTACGGCGTCATCGGCGTGACCGGCATCCCGCTGGCCTTCCTGCTGGTCGCCGCGGTGCTCGCGCTGTTCTCGGTGGGCTACGTGGCGATGTCCCGTCGGGTGGAGAACGCCGGCGCCTTCTACGCCTACGTCTCCCGAGGTCTGGGCCGACCGGCCGGCGTGGCTGCGGCCTGGGTAGCGCTGACCGCGTACAACGCGCTCCAGGTCGGGCTGTACGGCACCATCGGCGTGGCGGCCGAGCCGGTGCTCGACCGGATCTTCGGCGGGCACCCGCACTGGTCGATCGTCGCCCTGGTGGCGTGGGCACTGGTCGGCGTACTCGGCCTGCTGCGGGTGGACATCAACGGCCGGGTGCTGGCGGCGCTGCTGGTCGCCGAGATCGTGGTCGTCCTGATCTTCGACCTGGGCCAGCTCGGCAACCCGGCCGGCGGCGAGGTCAGCTTCGCCGGGTTCGCGCCCGACAACCTCTTCGTGCCCGGGGTCGGCGCGGTGCTGGTGCTGGCCGTCCTCGGGTTCGTCGGCTTCGAGTCCGCCGTGGTGTTCAGCGAGGAGAGCAAGGACCCGAAGCGGACGGTGCCGCTGGCCACGTACCTCTCGGTGGTGATCGTCGCCGCGCTGTACGCGCTCTCCTCCTGGACCATGGCGGTCGCCGTCGGACCGGATCAGATCGTCAGCGAGGCCGGCGAGCAGAGCGTCGGGCTGATCTTCAACCTGGCCGCCGCGCACCTCGGTGACACCGCGGTCACCATCGGCCAGGTGCTCTTCCTGACCTCGGTGCTGGCCGCGATGATCTCCTTCCACAACACCACGGCCCGCTACGCGTTCGCACTCGGTCGGGAGCGGGTGCTGCCTGCGGTGTTCGGACGGACCTCGCCGCGCAGCGGCGCGCCACAGGCCGCCTCGGTGGCGCAGAGCGTGTTCGGCCTGCTGGTCATCCTGCTGTACGCGGTCAACGGCTGGGATCCGGTTGTCAAGCTGTTCTTCTGGGTTGGCACCACCGGCGGCTTCGGCGTGCTGCTGCTGATCGCCACCACCTCGGTGGCGGTGATCGCCTACTTCGCCCGTTCCGGCGGCGACGAGACGCTGTGGCGGCGGGTCATCGCACCCGTCCTGGCCACCCTCGCGCTCTTCGTGATCATCTGGCTGGCCGTGTCGAACTTCGCCAACCTGCTCGGCGTCGCGCCGGACTCCCCCCTGCGCTGGCTAGCGCCCGCCGTGTTCCCGGTGGTGGCCGTCCTGGGCATCAACTGGGCGCTGGTGCTGCGCCGTCGCCGTCCGGACACGTACGCCCGGATCGGCCTCGGAGCGGCGAGCGCTGCCGCTGCGGTCAAGCCAGAGGCGCCGGCCAGCGTGGAGGTGAACCGATGAGCATCGTCATCGAGCAACTCGGACCCGACGAGACCAGCCTGGTGGCCGGCCGGATCGCCGAGGCGTTCACCGTCCTGGAGGTGACGCGCTGGCTGGTGCCCGACCCGAGCAAGCGGGAGGCCGTGCTGGCCGGGGACTTCGAGATCCTGGTCGGGCACGCCATGCGGCACGGCTTCGTCCACGCCACCGAGGACCGGGCCGCCGTCGCGGTGTGGTTCCCGTCGGTCGGCGAGCCGGCTCCGCCGCCGGTGGACTACGACGCCCGGCTGGCTGCCGCCTGCGGCGAGTGGACCGACCGGTTCCAGCATCTCGACGAGCTGTTCGCCGCGCACCACCCGCATCCGGAGCACCACCACCTGGCCTTCCTGGCGACCCAGCCGGGCCGGCAGGGTCAGGGGCTGGGCACCGCGTTGATGCGGCACCACCACGCCTGGCTGGACGCCAACGCGATGCCGGCGTACCTGGAGGCGAGCAGCCCGCGCAGCCGGGACCTGTACGCGAAGAACGGCTACCTGGCCGGGGAGCCGTTCCGGGTGCCCGACGGCACGCCGTTCTGGCCGATGTGGCGGGAGCCGGTCAGCCGCTGACCGGACCGGTCCGCGCTGTCACGCTCGCGTGACAATGCGGACACGGAGGAGGGCCGGGTCCAATGGACCCGGCCCTCCTGTCGTGGACTGATCAGTACGTGCCGTCGAGCTGACCGCGCAGCTTGGTCAGCGCCCGGGTCAGCAGTCGCGAGACGTGCATCTGCGAGACGCCGATCTGGTCGGCGATCTGCGACTGGGTCAGGTTGCCGTAGAAGCGCAGCGTGAGGATCTTCTGCTCGCGCTCGTCGAGGGTGGCCAGTGCCGGGCCGAGGGCGACCCGCAGCTCGGCCAGCTCGAACTCGCTGTCCTCGCCGCCCAGCATGTCGCCCAGCTCGGTCGCGCGCTCGCCGTCGCCGGTCGGGGTGGACAGCGACACCGCGTTGTACGCGCGGGCGCCCTCCAGGCCCTCCAGCACCTCTTCCTCGGTGAGCTTGAGGTGGGCGGCGATGTCGGCGACCGTCGGCGAGCGGCCGAGGGTCTGCAGCAGCGAGCTGTTGGCGTCGGAGATGGCCAGACGCAGCTCCTGGAGCCGGCGGGGCACGCGGATGTCCCAGGTGCGGTCCCGGAAGTGCCGCTTGAGCTCGCCGATGATGGTGGGGATCGCGTAGCCGGCGAAGTCGACGCCGCGGGAGGGGTCGAACTTGTCGATGGCCTTGATCAGGCCGACCGCGGCGGTCTGGGCCAGGTCGTCGGTCGGCTCGCCACGCCCGCTGTAGCGGTGGGCCAGGTGGTTGGCCAGCGGCAGCCAGGCCTCGATCGCGCGGTCGCGCAGGGCGGCACGCGACGGGTGGTTGGCGGGCAGCGCGGCCATGGCGTTCAGCAGGTCGGCGGCACTGTCGGTGAGGGCGCGCGGGTCAAGCTTGGTGCTCGCCTTGGCAGCGGTGTTCGGCTGCTCGGTGATCGTTGAAGCGGTCATGGGTGGTCCTCCCTGCACCTCGTCCGCGGACAAAAAAGGTGTGACGCTTTGGTTTAGCTTCCTGTGGGCCGTTCGGGACCCACCTTAACCTGATCGTCTCGCGGAAATCTAGCCGAAAGGCTGATGTACTTAAGGTGTGTCGAACCACAAAAGGGGCGAACGCGGCGGAAGTTGAGAGGACTGTGAGGGTCCTTACCCATTTTCCGGCCATGCCTTGCCGCCCGGTCATCCCTCGGTTTCGATCGAACGGCCCTCGGCCCGCGCCGAGCGGTCAACATGAAATCCGACAATGGGGCAGCAGTGTCGACTATCCGTCCTTGTCCCGCCGGTGGGACCGGCCGTAGCGTCGGTGTACACACCCGGTTCGGAGGCACCGTGCTCGATCCAGCCGCTCCCCAGCTCGTCGTGAACAGTCGCACGCTCTACTTCAGCTGGCTGCCGGCGGACCCGGACGCGGTCGCCGCACTGGTCCCGCCCGGCCTCTGCCCCCGCCCCGACCGCCAGGTGTTCCTCAACCAGTACATCGTCGAAGACGAGACGCAGACCTCCGGCTTCGGCGCGTACACGCTGACCTACCTCGGCGTCTCACTGCTGGGCGTCGACGCCCCCGACGGCCTCAGCCCGGGCGGCTGGTGGACGCAGTACGTGGCCTCCAGTCGCCTGGTCCGTGAGTACGCTGCCGCCCGCGGTGCCCCGGTGCTCACCGGCCGCACCCGGATCGAGGTGAGCGGTGAGGAGCTGCTCTCCGAGACGACGATCGACCGGACGCCGTTGATCCGGGCACGGTGCCGGGTGGGGGAGACCGGCCACGCGATCAGCAGTGGGCACCACCGCTACTTCACCCGTCGGGACGGCCAGCTCCTCAGCTCGGTCTACCCGTTCATCGCCGAGCCGGTCGCCCCGTTCGAGATCGAGTCAGTGGAGTTCCTCCAGCCGGGGCACCCGACGTACGCGCTCCGCCCGGACAACCCACTGACCATCGGCTTCGGCTACTACTCGCCGCGCTCCTCGTTCGCCTACCCCGGTGGGCTGAGCGTGCACCCGACCGTCGCCACGGCGCCGGAGCCGGCCCGAGCGGTTCACCACGTGCCGGCCAGCCTCGCCCGCAGTGGCCTGCCGTCCGGGTCGTAGACCAGCCGGTACACCGGCAACGCCCAGGCCCGGGTGAACCAGGGCAACCGCTCGGGGCGGTGCGGGCGCAGCCGTCCGGGCGGTCGCTCGCCCACCTGGCCGTCGTCGTACCACCGCTGGAGTGCGTCGGCGGCGGCCGTGACAGCCGCGACCGCGTCGGCCGGGTCGAGCAGGTCGGTGTCGTCCGCGCCGGCCGGGTCACGGTCCAGGTGCTCGCGCCAGAGCCGCAGCCGCAGGTCCCGGGCATAGGTCCGCGCACCGTCGCCCTGGCCGGCCGGGTCGGTGGGCTCCCGCTGGTCGCGGGTGTCGTCGAGCACCGCGCAGGACAGCTCGCTGTCGTGCGTCCAGGACCGGCGGTTGAAGTTGTCGCTGCCCACGCTGGCCCAGACGTCATCGATGACGCACACCTTCGCGTGCACGTAGACCGGGTCGCCGGCGTGGTTCTCGACGTCGAACACGTGCACCCGGTCCGGTGCGGCCCGTTCGCACAGCGACAGCGCCTGCTCCCGCCCGACCATGTTCGGTGGCAGCGCCAGCCTGCCGTCCACGTCCGGGTGGCGGGGCACCACGGCGACCAGGTGCAGCTCCGGGTTGTCCCGCAGGGCGTGCGCGAACAGATCCGCGACCTCGGCGGACCAGAGGTACTGGTCCTCCAGGTAGATGAGCCGGCGGGCGCGGCGTACCGCCTTGGTGTAACCCCGGGCCACGGTCCGTTCGCCGTCGGGCGCGAACGAGTAACGCGGGCGGACGGCGGGGTAGGTGCGCAGCACCTGGATCTGGTGCGGACCGCACGGCGGCGGGTCGGCCGGTTGCTCGGGCAGCGGGTCAGGGCGGAGGTCGGCACCGCGCAGCCGATCCCGCAGGTAGGCCATCGGGTTCTCCGAGTCCAGTGGCATCGGATCGGTCCAGCGTTCCCGGAACAGGGTGTCCAGAGCGCCCACCACCGGACCCCGCACCGCGAGCTGCACGTCGTGCCAGGGCGGGTTGGGCCCGTAGCGGGGGGACATCTGCACCGGCTGCGGGTCGCCATGATGATCGGCGTCGTCGCGGCGGCTGTGGCACAGGTCGATGCCGCCAGCGAACGCGATGTCCCGTTCCGGTGCGCCCTGGTGTCGCAGCACCACGAGCTTCTGGTGGTGCGACCCGCCGCGCCGGACCCGCTGGTCGAGCAGCACCTCGCCGCCGGCTGCCGAGATCGTCTCGCTGAGGTCGCGGTTCTCCGCCTCGCTGTAGGCCAGCACGTCGAGGTGTGAGCGCCAGATCAGCCCCTTGACCACCACACCGCGTTGGGCGGCCTGGGCGAAGAGCTGGGCCACGGTCGGGCCGTCCGGGCGCAGCCGCTGGTCCGGGTCGCCCCGCCAGTCGGTGAAGAACAGGTGGTCGCCGGGGCCGAGAGCCTCCACCTCATCGACCAGCCGGTCGAAGTAAGCGGCGCCGTGAATCAACGGCTCGGCGAGGTTTCCCCTGGTCCAGACGGGTAACCCAGACACCGGGTTGGCGCGTTCCTCAGCGGTGAGGAACCAGTCCTGCAACGGCAACGTCCAGCCCCCCTGGAGGTCGGCAACGTCCTCACGGTAGGACCCCCGACGCGGGTCCGCATGCCGGGCCGGCAGACCGGCCCCTGGTCAACGCCATCGGAAGCGACGTGACAACAGCCGAGGAGGCCACACCATGCCCCGCGACACGACGAATCCCGTGACCGAGTACCGCGAGCCGGCGGTGGAGAGCGAGCGGGGTGCGCTGGTAGCGGTGTTGGTGATGGTGATTCTGGGCGTCGCTGGGATTTTTGCGGTCTCCTGAGGCGGCGCCGGCGCTCCCGTGGTGAACCGGGGGCGTCGGCGCCGATCTCAGTGGTGACGCGGGGTCAGGGCCGGGTGCCCTGACCGCCGGTGTGCGGCAGTCGCTCGGTGGGGATCACGCCGAGCCGGCCGGCCTGGAAGTCCTCGAATGCCTGGAGCAGCTCGTCCCGGGTGTTCATCACGAACGGGCCGTACTGTGCCACCGGCTCCCGGATCGGCTGGCCGCCCATGATGTAGAGGTCCAGCGCGGGGGTGTTGCTGTCCTGCGTGGTGTCGGCGCTGAACCGCAGCGCGTCACCCGGGCCGTGCACCGCGAGCTGACCGGTACGCACCGGCCGCCGGTCGGTGCCGACCGTGCCACGACCACCCAGCACGTACACCAGGGCGTTGAAGTCGGGCTGCCAGGGCAGGTCGACCTGCGCCCCCGGCTGCACAGTGACGTGCGTGATGGTGATCGGGGTGAAGGTCGACCCCGGGCCCCGGTGCCCGGCGACCTCGCCGGCGATGACCCGGATCAGCGCACCGCCGTCGGGCGTGGTGAGCAGCGCCGACTCCCGACCACGGATGTCCTGGTAGCGGGGCGGGTTCATCTTGGCCGAGCGGGGCAGGTTGACCCAGAGCTGGGTGCCGTGGAACAGCCCGCCGCTCATCACCAGGTGCTCCGGCGGCGCCTCGATGTGCAGCAGCCCGCTGCCCGCCGTCATCCACTGCGTGTCGCCGTCGGTGATGGTGCCACCGCCGCCGTTCGAGTCCTGGTGGTCGAAGACCCCGTCGATGATGTAGGTGACGGTCTCGAAGCCGCGGTGCGGGTGCCAGGGGGTGCCCTTCGGCTCGCCCGGCGCGTAGTCGACCTCGCCCATCTGGTCGAGGTGGATGAACGGGTCCAGGTCGGTGGTCGACACCCCGGCGAAGGCGCGACGGACCGGGAAGCCCTCACCCTCGAAGCCGGTGGGCGCGGTGGTCACCTTGCGCACCGGGCGGAAGGTGGTGGACCCCTCCAGCCGGGGCAGGCGGGGAAGGACGAGGACGTTGTCAACGGTGATCGCGGGCATCGAGGGCTCCTAGCTCGTGGCGTGGGTGGTCGAGCCGGCCCGGGACGCCCGCAGGCGGTCACCGATCCGGCCGAAGACCCGGGTGAGGCAGGCGACCTCGGCGTCGTCGAGGTCGTCCATCAGGTAGGTGCGCACCGACGCCAGATGGTGGGGTGCGGCATCCCGCAGGGCGAGCAGCCCGGCGGCGGTGAGGACCGCCTCGCTGCCGCGTCGGTCGTCCGGGCAGGGCTCCTTGCTGACCATGCCCCGGCGCTGCATGGAGGAGATCTGGTAGGTCAGCCGGCTGGGCGAGAAGATGAGCCGGCTGGCCAGCTCACCCATCCGCAGCCGCTGCCCCGGTGCCTCCGAGAGCAGGACCAGCACGTGGTAGTCGGCGAAGCTGAGATCGCTCTCGGCGCGCAGGTCCTCTTCCAGCTGCGTGTAGAGACGCTGGCTGGCCTCGATGTAGGCGCGCCAGGCGGCCTCTCGGGTGCTGTCCAGGCTCTCGGTCATGCCCATGACGATAGCACTCCTTCAAAATTTAACTAGTGCCGCAAGGCGTCTCCTGGATCACGTTCTCGGCCGTGTGGGCACCCGGTTGTGCAGCTTTGAAGGAAGCTGACGCTAAACCGGCGGCGCGGTGGTGACGTGATGTGCCAGACTCCGGCCTCGTGGAACACGTGCAACTCACCGCCGCCGACCTGTTGCTGCGCCCCTGGCGGGATGAGGACGCCCCGGCGGTCCGCGACGCCCTGCGCGACCCGGCGATCGCCCAGTGGAACCCGCAGGGCGGCGACCCGATCGATGATGAGGTCGCGCTGCTCTGGATTCGCCGCCGGGCCGACTGGTCCACCGGTGGCCATGTCTCGATGGCGGTGACCGCCGCGACCGACGGCGAACTGCTGGGCTCGGTGTCACTGCACCACATCCGCGACGGAGACGCGTCCATCGGTTACTGGACGATGCCCGCGGCGCGAGGGCGTCAGGTTGCGGTGCGGGCCGTCGTCCGGCTCACCGACTGGGCGTTCACCGACCTGCGGCTGCACCGGGTGGAGCTGTGCCACGCGGTCGCCAACCCGGCCTCCTGCCGCGTCGCGGACCGGGCCGGCTACGCGGCCGAGGGGACGCTGCGCGAGTCGTACCGTTACGGCGACGGCCGCCGCTACGACGAGCACCTGCACGCCCGCCTGGCCACCGACCCTCAGATCACTCGTTGACCTTGCGCAGGAACGCCGCGAGGGCGGCCCGGACGTGGTCGATCCTCTCCGGCAGGGGCAGCGGGTCGGGCATCGGCGGCCCGGCGTGCTTCTTCTTCCGCACGTAGAGCGAGCAGGCCAGGTCGGAGCACATGTACGTGCCCACGGAGTCGCCCTGCCGCCCACCCGGCCCGGCCTTACGGGCGGTCATCAACGAGACGCCGTCGCCGAGGTGTGTGGTCAGGCAGAGCGAGCACATGCTGCGCCGCACGCGCCCGATCTGGTGCGTCGCCGCCCGCAGCGCCACGCCGACGAGCCTGCCGTCGGGCTCGGCGAGCAGGTAGGCCCGCTGCGGTGCGGCCTGGTCCCGCCAGCCGAAGAAGTCGAGGTCGTCCCAGGGGCGCGTCCCGAGATCGTTCGGTACGGCCATCCGCTTCGCCTCACCCTGGGTGCAGTTGACGAAGGATTTGCGGATGGCGGATTCGGTCGGCTCTAACATAGGTAGTACCCTAGCTCTCCTAGGCAAACGATTATTGCAGCTAGGTTTGGGGTGTGGTGCATGGCACGTGCAGGGGTTACCGCCGAGCGCCTGACCCTGGTCGCGGCCGACCTGGCCGACGAGGTGGGCGTGGAGAACGTGACCGTTGCCGCGCTCGCACGCCACTTCGGGGTCAAGGACGCGAGCCTGTACTTCCACATCAGGAACGGGCGGGACCTGCGGGTCCGGATCGCCCTGCTGGCCCTGGCGGAGCTGGCCGACCGGGTAGCCACCGCACTCGCCGGCCGGGCCGGCAAGGACGCGCTGGTGGCCTTCGCCAACGCCTACCGGGACTACGCGAGGCAGCACCCCGGTCGGTACGCCGCGATGCAGATCGACCTCGACCCGGAGACGGCCGCTGCGAGCGCCGGTGTCCGGCACGCCGAGATGACCCGGGCCATCCTGCGCGGCTACCGGCTCTCCGAGCCGGACCAGACCGACGCGGTACGGATGATGCACAGCACGTTCCACGGGTTCGTCAGCCTGGAGCAGACCGGCGGCTTCCGGCACACCCCGCGTCCGACGGACGACTCGTGGTCCCGGACGTTGGACGCCCTCGACGCCGTCCTGACCAACTGGCCGCCACGCTGAAGTGCCGCCGCGTGACGGCATAGGCTCGGTGGCGTGGATGATCTGGAGCTGGCCGACTGGCGGGAGCGGGTCGCCCGGCTGTACCTGTCCGACGTCGACCTGACCGGGTTCCGGGCGGGGCGCGACGAACTCTTCGCGACCCACCCGCAGAGCCCGATCCCACCAGCGGAACGGGTCGGCTTCTCCGGGGTGCGCTATTTCCCGCCCAACCCCGACGCCGTGGTGGAGGCGCCGCTGCGGGCGGCCAGCGGAGAGCTGCGGATCGACACCGGCGGTCCGGACGGGGTGGTCGCGTACCGACGGGTCGCGGTGGCCGAGACACCGTGGGGGCCGCTGACCCTGTGGTGGATCGAGGCGTACGGCGGCGGCCTGTTCGTGCCGCTACGGGACGGCACCTGCGGGCGGGACACCTACGGGGGAGGCCGCTACCTCACCGACACGGTGAAGGGGACCTTCGGCCGAGGCGTCGAGCTGCTGCCCGGCGACCGCGTCCGGCTGGACGGCAACTACCTCTACAACCCGAGCTGTGCCTACGACGACCGCTGGGCCTGCCCACTGGCACCGCCGGAGAACCGCGTCGAGGTCGACATCCGCGCCGGCGAGTTGACGTACCACGACTGAACGGCCGCCCCGGCGTACTGCCGGGACGGCCGGTCGATCGTCGCTCAGCGGTTGTTCGCGGCCGGGTTGGGCATCTGCATCCGGCCCAGCAACTGGCGGGCCTGGTCGGCGAACTGCGCGTCGACCGTCACCGCGTACTGGCCGGCCCGCAGTGAGCTGGCCGAGGTGAAGTCACGCTGCCCGCCCGTCATCGCGTGTGCGACAGCGCCGAACACGGCGCCCCAGATCGCACCGATGACCAGCCCGACCAGGATCACTGCCAGCCAGTTGCCGACGGTGAAGATGCCGAACAGCAGGCCGATGAAGAGACCGAACCAGGCACCGGTGCCGGCGCCGAGCAGGCCGGCGCGGCCGGTGGTCATCCGCCCGAGCACCGACTCCACCAGGGTGAGGTTGGTGCCGACGATGGCGCTGTGTTCCACCGGGAACCGGTTGTCGGCCAGATAGTCGACGACCCGCTGTGCGGCCGGATAGTCCGGGTACGAGCCGATAGTCACGGTTGGCGGTCCGGCCTGCGGCCCGTGACCGTCACCGGCCGGTGTCGCCAAACGGCCGGCCGGCCCGGTTGGAAGCAGGTCGCCACCCTGTGCGCCGGGCCGCCATGCGGCGGTCGGCCCCGAAGCTGACGTCATGAGCATCCCCCCTCGTCAGCTTCCCGGGTTCCCGCCCATGCCGAGCGGTAACGCCAGCCAGCACGGTGAGTGCCGTGCCCGAACGGGAGGAGTGTGCGCGGGCGGCCCGGGTAGCCAGTCAGGTGGAGAGCGGACAGATCAGTGACTACGGGTTCCTCGCCGACGGCCGCAGCGCGGCGCTGGTCGACGCTGCGGGCTCGGTGAACTGGTGGTGCCCGGGCCGGTTCGACGCCCCGTCGGTGTTCGGGCGGCTGCTCGACGACGACGCGGGGCACTGGTCGATCCGACCGGAGGCCGACTTCAGTGTCGAACGCAGCTACCTGGAGGACACCCTGGTGCTGCGGACCGTCTTCCGCACCGCGCAGGGAGAGGTCGCGCTCACCGACGCGCTCGCCTTCGAGCCCGGCTCGCGAGGTCACGACATCGGGATGCACCCGCCACAGGTGCTGGTCCGCAGCGTGCAGGGACTCTCCGGTGCGGTGCCGATGCGGGTGCACTACCGGCCGCGCTTCGAGTACGGGCGCACCATCGCGTACCTGGTCGAGCGGGAGGACATGCTCGAGGCCATCGCCGGGGCCGCGCGGCTCACGTTCCGCGGCAGCGTGCGGTTGACGTGCGGCGACGAGGGCGATGCCGCAGCGACGTTCACCGTCCGCGCCGGCACGACCCACAACTTCACACTCGGGTACGCCCCGACCTACGACGCCCCACTGCCGGAGGTGCCGGACGCCGACCAGACGATCGCCGACACCGTCGCCGGCTGGCGGTCCTGGGCCGCCGAGCACGACTACCAGGGCCTCTACGCCGAGGAGGTGCGGCGCAGCGGGCTGGTGGTGCAGGGCATGACGTACCGGCCCAGCGGCGCGGTGGTGGCCTCGGTGACCACCTCGCTGCCGGAGAAGCTCGGCGGGGACCGCAACTACGACTACCGCTACGTCTGGGTGCGCGACTTCAGCCACACCCTGCGGGCGCTGTGGCGGTCGGCGTGCTTCGACGAGGTGCGGCGGCAGTTCGCCTGGTTGGGCCGGGCGATGGGCCGGGTCAGCGACCAGCCGGTGCCCATCATGTACGGGGTCCTGGGGGAGCGGGACCTCACCGAGCATCGGCTGGACCAGCTCGGCGGTTACCGCGACAGCCCGCCGGTGGTGACCGGCAACGACGCGTGGCGGCAGCGGCAGAACGACATCTACGGCGCGGCCATGGACGCCGCCTGGCTGATGCGGGACCAGCTGGAGCCGTTCGACACGGACGTCTACCACCTGCTCCGGGTGCTCGCCGATCAGGCCGAGCAGGACTGGAAACAGCCGGACGCCGGGATGTGGGAGGAGCGTGGAGTGCAACACCACCACGTGTCCTCCAAGGTGGAGTGCTGGGTCGCACTGGACCGGGCGGTCCGCTTCGGCGACCAGCTCGGCGGCCCGCAGGACCTGGCCCGCTGGACGGCGGCCCGGGACGAGGTGCGCGCGGCGATCCTCGAGCGGGGGTGGAGCGACCGGCTCCAGTCGTACACCGGGATTTTCGATTCCGACGAGCTGGACGCGTCGGTGCTGGTGATGCCGCTGGTGGGTTTTCTGCGAGCCGATGACCCGCGGATGCGCTCGACGGTCCGCGCGGTGGAGCGGCGGCTGTCGCACGACGGCCTGCTGCGGCGCTGGGACGGCGACCCGGCGGGCTTCGTCATCTGTTCGTTCTGGTTGGTGAGTTGTCTGGCGTTGGCCGGTGAGCGGGACCGGGCGCACGCGTTGTTCCGCGAGCTGGCTGCTCGGGTCAACGACCTGGGCCTGTTCGCCGAGCAGATCGACCAGCAGACCGGGGAGCAGTTGGGCAACTTCCCGCAGGCGTTCTCACACATCGGCCTGATCAATGCCGCCGGTGTGCTCACCGACGTCGAGCAGGACCCGACGTTGCGCGAGTGTGGGATGCCCCCGGCGCATTTCACCCCGCCGCGTCGCTGACCCGTACTTCGTCAAAGCTTGGCCGGGTTTCGATGCGTTCACGCAGTCGCGTCCCCGGGCGGGCGGCCGCGGCACGGGGGAGAATGCCTGCATGCGGTTGGTGCTCACGGCGGACACCCACGTACCGAAGCGGGCCCGGGACCTTCCCGGGCCGCTCTGGGCGGCGATCGAGGCGGCGGACGTGGTCGTACACGCCGGTGACTGGGTGGACGAGGCGTTGCTCGACGCGATGACCGCGCGGTCGCGCCGGCTGATCGGGGTGTACGGCAACAACGACGGGCCGGCGCTGCGCGCCCGGCTGCCGGAGGTGGCCCGGGTCGAACTCGACGGCCTGCGCGTCGCAGTGGTGCACGAGACCGGGCCACGGACCGGTCGCGAGAAGCGGTGTGCGGCCCGGTTCCCCGATGCCGACCTCCTGGTCTTCGGGCACTCCCACATTCCGTGGGACACCGAGGCGCCCGGCGGGCTGCGGCTGCTCAACCCCGGCTCACCCACCGACCGGCGCTCGCAACCGCACGCCACCTACCTCAGTGCCACCATCAGTGCCGGCCACTTGGCCGAGGTGGAGTTGCACCGGCTGACCCGCAGATGACCGCCGGCCACGGTGCTGGTCCGGGGCGTGATCGACTCCGCTTCCCTGATCTCGCGGTGTCCAGGACTCGCGGACACGCCATGGTCGCGGAAGCGGAGTCGACCAGTGACTACTGGCCCCGGCCCGTCTCGGCCTGGAGCTCGTCGATGCGCTTGGACGCCTCTGCCTTGGTCAGGTCGTCCGGAAGATCCGCGTTGGCCTCGCGGGCCAGCGTGTTCAGGTAGGACTCCTGAGCCGCGGTGGGCGGCTCGTCACCGGTGACCCATTCGTCCGGGTCCTTGATCGCGGCATTCTGGTCGGCCTGCTCGTTGCGGCGGTCCGTCATTGTCATCATCCTTTCTTCGAACAGGTGTGCCAGTACCCTCGTCGGTGGTGGTTCATGCGCCGCCGCCGCCACCTACGATCACCGGATGAGTGTGGACCGAACGCGCGTGGTGGTGGTCGGAGCGGGCATCGCCGGGGTGGCCTGTGCGGTCGAGCTGACCCGGGCCGGGGTGCCGGTGCAGGTCCGGGAGCGCGGCCACGTCCGTGGCGGCCGGATGGCCAGCAAACGCTTCGAGGGCCGGCCCGCGGACATCGGCGCCGCGTACTTCACCGCCAGCGACCCGGACTTCGCCGAGCTGGTCGAACAGTGGCGCGCCGCCGGGCTGGTCCGCGAATGGACCGACACGTTCCAGGCCTACGACCGGGCCGGCCGCCAGGAGGTGCCCGGGCCGATGCGCTTCGCCGCCCCGCGTGGGCTGCGCTCCCTGGTCGAACACCTGGCCAGCGAGGTGCCGGTCACCGTCGACAGGCTGGTGCTCACAGTGGAGCCCGGGCCGACAGTGGACGGCGAGTCGTGCGCGGCGGTCGCCCTGGCCATGCCGGGCCCGCAGGCCGCCCTGCTGCTCGACCCGGCCCTGACGGCCGCCACCCAGCTCGTGCAGGCGCAACGCTGGTCGCCGACGCTCGCCGCGGTGCTGCGGTTCCCGACCCGCCGCTGGCCGGACTTCCGGGGCGCGTTCGTCAACGACCACCCGGTCCTCAACCTCGTCTGCGACGACGGCGACCGACGCGGCGACGGCGCGCCGGTGCTCGTCGCGCACACCGTGCCGGAGTTCGCCGCCGGGCATCTGGCCCAACCCACCGGGGCCGGCCCGGCCATCGAGCAGGCCGTCCGGGACCTGCTGGGACTGCCCGAGCAGGCCGCCCACGTGCACGTGCACCGCTGGACGTACGCGAAGCCGACCAGCGACGCCGGCGGCGACACCTACCACCTGGACCCCGACGGGATCGGTCTGGCCGGCGACGCGTTCGGCAAGCCCCGGGTGCAGAGCGCCTGGCGCTCCGGCCGGGACCTCGGTCGTGCCCTGGTCGCCCGCCTGACCTGAGCGGCATGCCCGGGCCCCGGGGCCGCTGTCGTAGGACACTGGCCCCGGGGCGTTGACGCAGGGCTAGGCGTGCCCCGCCGCCGCGACCGGCCGGGGGTCGTCGGTGTGCCGTTCGGCGGGGTCGGAGGTCCGCTCGCCCTCCCGGTCCAGCAGTTGCATGACCGGAGTCGCCGTGATGCCGTGCACCACCACGGAGACGAGCACCACCAGCCCGACGGTTGCCCAGAGCAGCTCGGCCTGCGGGAAGTCGGCCTTCGTGGTGGCGTACGCGAGGTAGTAGAACGAGCCGACGCCGCGGATGCCGAACAACGAGATGACCCAGTGCTCGGCCGGCCGTCCTGGCGCACCGCGCAGCGACAACCAGCCGATCAGCGGTCGGATCAGGAACACCAGTGCCAGCCCGACGGCGGCCGCCGGCCAGGTCAGCGGGGTCAGCAGACCGCCCACGATCGCGCCGCCGAGCAGCAGCAACAGCACGAGGGTGAGCAGCCGTTCGACCTGCTCGGCGAAGTCGTGCAGCACCGAGTGGAACTCGTGGGTCCGCTCGGCGGCCCGGATCGCCCGGGCGGCCACGAACACCGCCAGGAAGCCGTACCCGCCGACCACCTCCACCAGCCCGTACGCCAGGAACGTGGCGGCCAGCGCCAGGAAGCCCTCGGCGTGGCGGGCCAGCCGCAACTCGCTGGGCGCGCGGAAGAACAACTTGCCCAGCAGCCAACCGATGAGAAGCCCACCGCCGACGCCGACGCCCACCTTCCAGAGCACGTCCACCGTGAACCACTCGGCGAACCAGTCGCTCGGGGCGAGACTCGTCGAGGCGATGGCGATCGCGGCGTACACGAACGGAAACGCCAGGCCGTCGTTGAGACCGGCCTCGGAGGTCAACGCGAAGCGGACCTCGTCCTCGGAATCCTCCACGTCGGTCGGTTCGCCCACCTGCACGTCGGCGGCGAGCACCGGGTCGGTCGGGGCCAACGCGGCACCCAACAGGAGTGCGGCGGCCGGCACCAACCCCGCCCACCACCAGCCGAGCAGGGCCACCGCCGCGATGCACAGTGGCATCGCGATCGCCAACAGCCGCCAGGTGGACGACCACCGTCGCCAACTCAACGGCCGGTCAATCTTGAGCCCGGCGCCCATCAGCGCGACGATCACCCCGATCTCGGTGAGGTGGGTCGTCAACTCCGGGTGGGCCAGCGGATCCGGTGTCGGTAGCCCCACCGGCAGCAGGAACACCAGCATGCCGAGGGCGAGGAAGGCGATCGGCATGGACAGTGGACGCTGCTCCAAGACCCGCGGGAGGATGCCCGCGAGCAGAGCGCCGAGGCCCACCAGCGCGAACGCCACATCTACCGGCTCCACGGCACCACCTTTCAGCCCGCACCCGCGAGGTGCGGGCAGGTGGTGACAGACCATGCCCCGCAGGGCCGGTCGCTATGCGCGGACGGGTGGGTGAACCCGAGTGATCCTCACCGGGGTCGGGTGAGCGGCGAGTCCGCCAACTCGCCCAGCAGGGCGGCCGGGTCGTCGTACACCGCCACCGCGCCGGCGCCGGCCAGCTCGCCCCGACTGGTGCCGCCGCAGGTCAACCCCACGCAGGGGATGTTCAACTTGCCGGCCGCGACGACGTCCCACACCGAGTCGCCGACGAAGACCACCCGCTCCGCGGCCAACCCGGACTGCTCCAACGCGGCGACCAGGATGTCCGGTGCGGGCTTGCTCTGCTTCGCGTCCGCCGAGGAGGTGACAGTGTCGATCACGTCGTCAACGCCCAGTGCCCGACGGAGCGCGCCGACCTCGGGCTCCGAGGCGGAGGTGGCGAGCACCACCCGCAGCCCTCGCTCGGCGCAGGCGCGCAGCAGGTCCGCCGCCCCGGGCAGCGGCGTGAGTCGTTCCCAGTACTCGGCATAGAGGGTGTCGTGCGCGTCGCGCAGCTTCGTGTCGGCGTCGCGGTCCCGCTCCGGGCCGAGCAGGTGATCCAGGAGTTTGTCGGAACCCATCCCGATCGACCGGTGCACCATCGCCATCGGCACCGGCTGATCGGTCTGCCGCAGTGCCTCCCACCAGCTCACGGTGTGCAAATAGGTGGTGTCTACCAGGGTGCCATCGACGTCGAAGAAGACTCCGGCGGGCTCGTCGGTACGCATGGGCGTCCTCCTACCCTTCGGGCTCTCAGGAATGCGCGGCTGGCGGCGTGAGGATCTCGAACCAGACCGTGGAGCCGCGGACCGACGGGTCGGTGCCCCAGGCGTCGCTGAGCTCCTCGATCAGACCGAGCCCGCGCCCACGACTGCTCAACGTGTCGGTGCGGGCCCGGGTCACGGTGCCCCGGGTGCCGGAATCGGCGACCGAGACCAGCAGCCGCTCGGGGCTGAGGTCGATCTCCACCCGGGCGGCGGTGCCGGCGTGCAGCAGCGCGTTGGTCGTCAGCTCGCTGGTGCACAGCACCGCCGCACCGATCACCGACTCGGGCACCTGCCACTCGGTGAGCTGGCCGGTCATCCAGTGCCGGACCCGGCTGGGGGCGGTCGGCTCCGCGGGCACCTCCATGCTCGCCGAGCGACTCGGCTTGAGTGCGTGCTCGACCGCCAGCACGGCCACGTCGTCCTCGGTGCCGCCCGGAACCGCGGCGGTGGCCACCGCGCAGAGGGCGCGTGGGTCGCCACTGCCGGCCTTCGCGACGGCGTCACTGAGGGTGGTCAGCCCGGCGGTCAGGCTCTGCCGGCGACGTTCCACCACCCCGTCGCTGAACAGCAGCAGGGTGTCGCCCGGGCGGAACTCGACAGTCGTGGTGCCCGGCCGGCCGCCCAGACCGAGCGGGGGCCCGGCGGGGACGTCCACGTACTCGGCGTGGGAGCGGCCCTCCGGGTCGCCCCGGCGGATGAGCGGGGCGGGGTGGCCGGCGCTGGCCAGGGTCAGCTGCCGCCGCTCCGCGTCGATCACCCCGAACACGACGGTGACGAACAGCTCGTGGGTGCCGGCCTCCACGCCCAGGCTGGTCACCAGCCGGTCCAGCCCGGCCAGCACCGCGTCCGGTGCCGGGTCGGACAGGGCCAGCGCGCGCAGCGCGGCCCGGACCTGCCCCATCCGCGCGGCGGCCTGCACGTCGTGCCCGGCGACGTCGCCCAGCACCACGCCCAGCGTGCCGTCGGGCAGCAGGAACGCGTCGTAGAAGTCGCCGCCGGCCGCGTTGCCGTCGACCCCCGGGTCGTAACGGGCCGCGATCCGCAGCCGGGGCAGGTCTGGCAGGTGCTCCGGCAACATGCTGCGCTGCAACAACTGGGCCGTGCCGTGCTGGGTCTCGAAGCGGCGGGCCCGCTCCGCGGCTTGGCCGATCAGCTCGGCCGAGGCGGCCAGCAGTGCCCGCTCGGCGGGCGACCAGGTGTGCGGGACCTGGTAGCCGACCGCCAGCCCGCCGCGCACCACCGAGGTGCCCAGGGGCAGGGCCGCCATCGAGCGGATCTTCTGGTCGTGGCGGTCCACAGCGGTCTCCCGCAGCGGTTGCCCGTCCCGAACGAACGACGGGCCGCCGGAGCGCGCCGCCTGCACCACCGGGGCCGACCAGTCCGCCGGAGCGCGTCGCCAGAGCGGGGGAAGTCGCTCGTCGGCCTCGTCCAGCAACTCGCCACGGACCCGGCGCACCATGCGCCAACCGCCACCGCCCTCGTCGACCGCGAACGAGACCTGGTCGGGGTCGAACGTGGTGATCGCGTAGCGCAGCGCCACCCGGGCCACGTCGTCGAGGGTGAGCGTGCCGGCGAGCGCCGCAGCCACCTCGCTGAGGCTCTGCAACTGCTCGGTGACGTGGGTGGTCTCGGCCGCGACCGCCAACACGCCGACGATCTGCCCGGCGCTGTCGCGCACCGGCGAGTAGCCCCGGGTGAAGACCGCCTGCTCCACGGTCGGGGAATACCCACGAACCAACGGCAGGGTGGACTCCTTCTCCAGGAACGGCTCGCCCTGCCGGTAGCTGCGCTCGATCACCTCACCCACGCCGGGCAGCGCCCAGATCTCCGCGAACACCTCCGCTGCCGGGCGGCCGAGGGCGCTCGGGTGCTTGGTGCCCAGCAACTCGGCGTAACCGGCGTTGTAGAGCAGCACGAGGTCGTCGCCGTACGCCAGCGCCATCGGCATCGGCGAGGCGAGGATCAGCTCGACCACGACCCGGATCGCCATGTCCCAGCTCTCGGGCGGGCCCAGCGGGGTGTCGGCCCAGTCGTGGGCGAGCACGGCAGCGGCCGCACCGGAGCCGGTGGGTGCACCCGGGCCCGGGGTTGCTGGCATGGGGACTCGCCCGACCGTTCCTGGCATGTCCGCAGCCTAGTCGGCCGACCGGAAAAGGCATCCGATCATGGCCGTGGGCTGTCACGCCCCAGGTCGCGGTGGCCGTTCGGGCAGTTCAGGGCCCCTGTTCGGCAGCTTGTCGCAAAAAACGCGGCGCTCTGCGCGGAGTGCCGCACCGGTAGCCGGGTATGCGCCCGGCGCAGTCCATGCGACAGGAGGGACATCATGCTGAAAACCCTCGCGGTCCGGCAGGCCGACATCGGCGATGCCATCGCCGACACCTGGAGGTCGGTGCTGCTCTTCATCCCGAAGGCAGTGGCCTTCATCGTCATCCTCGTGGTCGGCTGGCTCATCGCCAGAGCCGTCCTCAAGATCGTGGATACGGTGCTGGAACGGGTGCACTTCGACCAGGCCGTCGAACGTGGCGGCATCAAACGGGCCCTGGAGAGAACGAAGTACGACGCCAGCGACATTCTGGCCAGACTGGCGTACTACGCCGTACTGCTGTTCACGCTGCAGTTCGCCTTCGGAGTCTGGGGGCCCAACGCGATCAGTGACCTGATCAGCGGCGTGGTGTCCTGGCTGCCACGTGCGTTCATCGCGATCGTCATCGTGGTGGTGGCGGCTGCGATCGCCAACGCTGTCCGGGATCTGGTCACCGGGGCGCTGGGCGGGCTCTCGTACGGCAAGGTCCTGGCCGACCTGACGGCGATCTTCATCATCGCTCTCGGCGTGATCGCCGCGCTGAACCAGGTGGGTATCGCCACCACGGTGACCACTCCGGTGCTGATCGCGGTGCTCGCCACTGTGGCTGGCATCCTGATCGTCGGCGTCGGTGGCGGCCTCGTGAAGCCGATGCAGAAGCGCTGGGACGGCTGGCTGGACCGGGCCGCCCAGGAGGCCCGGGCGGTGCAGCAGCAGCGTCAGGCCACGGCGGCCGGACGGAGCGACGTGGAGCGGCAGATGGCCGACCGCGGGGGCGACCGCACCCAGGCGATGCCTCGGGTGGACGAAGCCCAGCAGTACCGCTCGTAAGGGTTCGTAACGGTACGGCGGTGGGGAGGGTGTTCCGCGTACGGCGCGGGGTGCCCTCCCCGCGCGCGTCAGGCCCCGTCGAGCGAGCGGGCCATCGCGCAGACCGCGAGCAGTCGGGTGAGCAGCCATTCCGGCTCGCTCCAGTCGACCGGCCCACCCGGCGGCGTCCACCCGTGCTCCAGGGCAGCCTCGCGGACCCCCTCGGCATAGCCGGCGAGCGCCGCGGCGGTCAGCGGTTGACGGTCCCCGTCGAGGCTGTCCCGGACGGCGGCCGCGTGCTGGTCGACGAGGGCCAGCAGCCCCGGTCGCGCCGCGGCGGCGGTCAGCCCGACAGTGCCGATGGAGACGGTGAGGGCGGCCAGGGTGGACCGCGCCGAGTCGACGGCGGTACGGGAGGCGACCCGGTTGAACGGCACACGCATGGTGACCGAGGCTAACCGACCGGTGACCGGGTCGACCTCGGCCGCTCGGCGGATGTCGGCTGCGCCACTGGGGCGACCAGTGCTGACCGCGGGGGTTGATCTGGCACAGACGGGGCAGCAGGAGAACACCCACGGATCACGGGACACGGCACGGAGGCACGGATGGGACAGCAGGCGGACGGACCGGACGAGCAGCACCAGCGGCCACCGGGGGTGAGCGACGAGACGGTCGCCGCGCTCGGCAAGCTCAGCGAGGCGCTGGAGTGTGTGGAGCGGGCCCGGGGGCACCTGTACTCCCTGCACCAGTTGATCGGGCACGCCGACCTGATGCTCGACGACGCGGTGGAGCAGTTTCGCGCCGCCGGGCATCAGCAGCTCGCCGAGCGGATCGACACCGAGTTGCTGGGTCGTAACGTCATCGCCGGGCGGTGGACGTTCCAGGTCGTCGAGGACTTCGACGACGGCTACCACGCGCTGTTCCGCGAGGTGGACCAACAGGCCCGTGACGAGCTGGTGGGCGGGCGACGCCACCTCTACGAGGCGGAGATGAAGGAGCGCCGCCGCAGTCGGGGCCGGCCGGGGCACGAGGCCCGACCGGTCACCGGGGGCTAATCGCCGGTCGCGTTGGCGGGGCGTCGCCGCGCCGCGTCGTCAGCGATGATCACGATGGCCACCATCAACGCGACGCAGAGGCTGAACAGCCACGACTCGTCAGCGACGAGCCAGGCGGACACGGGTGCCTGCAGCGCGGCGAGCATGAAGCCGAGCCAGGCGAGCCGGCGCTGACGCGTGGAGAGGATTCCGGAGCCTTGATGCATCCCGAAATTCTTACGCGAACACGCCGGGTTGCCGTCCTCCGATCGGCCGATTCTGGATGAGCTGTCCGTTTTCTCGACCGTCCGGACACGACTTCTTTGCGCCGGGGGCGCTCGGGTGCCGACGGCGTTAAGGTGCCCCTGCGGCAGGATGGTGTCTCGTGTCCACCACGCCTCCGCGGCCCCGTGCCTCGCTGCTCCTGCTGGCCTACCTCGCGTTCGTCAGCCTCGGCCTGCCCGACGGCCTGCTCGGCGTCGCCTGGCCATCGATCCGGGGCGACTTCGGTGTCCCGACCGAGGCGGTCGGGTGGGTGCTGACCGCCGGCACCGTCGGCTATCTCACCTCCAGCGTCCTGGCCGGGTTCACACTGGCCCGGGTCGGCGTGGGCGCGCTGCTCGCCGGGAGCACCCTGCTGGCCAGCCTGGCGCTGACCGGCTATTCCGTGAGCCCCGTGCTGGCCGTGCTGGTGGGCTGTGCGCTGCTGCTCGGTCTCGGGTCCGGCGCGGTCGACTCCGGGCTCAACGCGTACGCCGCCGGGGCCTTCGGGCCGCGCCACATGAACTGGCTGCACGCCTTCTTCGGCCTGGGCGTGGCGATCGGTCCGCTGATCATGACCGCGGTGCTGAGCGGCGGCCTGGCCTGGCGCTGGGGTTACGGCATCGTGGCCGGAGCCCAGATCCTCCTCGCCATCGCCTTCGCGCTCACCGTGCGAGCCTGGCAACGTCGCGTACCTGCCAGCACGGAGGCGGCCGACGCCACACCCGCCGAGACTCCGGCGATCGTCCGGCTTCCGGTCCGGGCGACGCTGCGACTGCCGGCGGTCTGGTCGGGGACGGTCGCCTTCGCGCTGTACGTGGCCATCGAGGTGTCCGCCGGCCTCTGGGCGTTCCTGCTGCTCACCGAGGGGCGTGGGCTGAGCGCCGCGGTGGCCGGCGGCTGCGTCTCCGCGTACTGGGGCAGCCTCTTCGTCGGCCGGGTCGTGCAGGGGGTGGTGGCCGAGCGGTTGGGGGCCGGCCTGGTGTTGCGCGCCAGCCTGGCCGGGATGGCCGTGGGCGCGTTGCTGATCGCCGTTCCCGGGCCGGCCGTGCTGGCGGTGGCCGGCCTGGTCGTGGTCGGGTTCGCCGCCGCGCCGGTGTTCCCACTGCTCACCCTCACCACCGCCGACCGGGTCGGCGCGGCGCACGCGGACCGGGCCATCGGGCTCCAGATCGGCGCGTCCGGCATCGGCGCCGCGCTCGTCCCGGCCGGCCTCGGTGTCCTGATCGGCAACACGTCGGTGCAGGTGCTGGGCTCGGCCCTGCTGGTGCTCGCGCTGGCGTTGATCGTGCTGTACGAGTGGGGCGCTCGTCGCTCGACCGGCCGGCCCACCGCACACCCGGTGCCCGTGCAGACCGGCGGGGAGGGTCAGCCGACGTCGGGGCCGGTCCGTCCGGTGGTGGACGGGCGGTAGCGGCGCTCCGGATCGGTGTCCTCGCGGCTGTTGCCCTGGGCCTGTCCCTTACGGTCGTCCGCTGCCGGCCCGTGGCCGAACGTCGCCTCTTCCCCCGCGTCGTTGCCGGTCACGTCGTCGGCCTGCCCGTCGATGCTGGAGCCGGCCACGGCCTGCTCCAGCTCTTCCAACGGAAGCCGTTCCTCGTCCCGCCACACCCTGATGTTGTCGTCGGTCATGTCTTCAGCCGTACCCGGGCGCGATGATCGCAAACGGTGGTGTGCGACAAGGCTCGGACACGGCGATGGCCGCCAGGATTCTGGCGGCCATCGCTGTCACTGCTCAGGGTCACTGCTCAGGGTCACGGCTGGGGACGGTCCACCGACCCACGCCAGGCGCCGGTCTCCTGACCGCGCCGCTCGATGAAGGTCTTGAACCGCTCCAGGTCGCCCTTGGCGCGCCGGTCGACGATGCCGAGCTTGTCACCGGCCTGCTCGACCACCCCGTGCGGCTCGAACTCGAGCTGGAGGGTGACGCGGGTCTTGTCCTCGTCGAGCCGGTGGAAGGTCACCACACCGGCCTGCTGGGTGCCACCGGTCGAGCGCCAGGCGACCCGCTCGTCGGGGAGCTGCTCGGTGATCTCGGCGTCGAACTCACGCTTCACCCCGGCGATGTCCACCGTCCAGTGGGTCATCGTGTCGGAGAGCTGCCGGACCTCCTGCACGCCCTCCATGAACTGCGGGAACTCCTCGAACTGCGTCCACTGGTCGTACGCGGTGCGTACGGGCACGGCAACGTCGACATGTTCGGTTACGCCACTCATCAGAGAACCTCCTTCAGTCGCCAATGGTTGTCGGATCGGGGGGCGATCCTTCTCACCAGCGAGTTGTCTCGTTCTTGTTGCCGAGCGCGGCCCACACCTCGGAGACCGTCTGGTAGACGGTGCCCTCGGGCAGCCGTTCCAGCGCCGCCACGATGTCGTCGGGCGCCTCGTTCTCCCGGGCGCTGGCAATGAGCACCAGGCGGTCGCCCGGCAGCGCGCTCATCGAGATGAACCGGCCGAGCCGGCTGCGCTGCTCGACGTCCGTGGAGCTCATCCCCTTCGGGGCGCCCGTGCGTGTCTCGCCGGCCGGCGCGGTGGTGACCTCCGGCTGGTCCTCGCCAGCCGGTTCCGGCACCCGCGCCTCATCGACCCGAGAGCCACCGGTCCCCGGCCCCTGCACGAGGCCGCTGACCTCCTGGCTCATCTGTTCGTCGATCCTCGGTCCGTGCTTGCTGTTGCCACGCTCCATGCCTTCTGCGCTACCCGGCACCCCGCCCGCTAAACCGGCACCGGGCCACGAACGGGCCCATGGTCCGGCCCAGAACCGGACGACCGGTCCCGAACCGGCTCAGTCGTCGGCGGGCTTTCGGGGCGGTAGCACCGGCTCCTCCGGGTCCTGGTCGCCGGCCTGCAACTGCCGACCGCGCTGCACCTCGGCGTTGATCTGCACGCCCAGCATCAGCGCGGAATTGGACAGGTAGAGCCAGACCAGGAACGCGATGGCGGCCCCGAGACTGCCGTAGGTGGTGTCGTACGAGCTGAAGTTGGTCACGTAGAGGCCGAAACCGAAGGAGGCCACCGCCCAGGAGACCAGTGCCACCGCCCCACCCGGGGTGAGCCAGCGGAACCGGGGCTGACGCACGTTCGGCGCGATCCAGAACAGCAGCGACAGCAGCGACATCATGATCATGGCGAGCACCGGCCACTTCGCCACGCTCCACACCGTGCGCGCCAGACCACCGGCGTTGATCAGATCGCCGACCGCGTCGGTGACCGGGCCGCTCACGATCAACCCGAGGGCGACCACCGCGAGCAGCACCAGGGTGATCGCGGCCAGACCGATCTGCAACGGCCGCAGCTTCCAGACCGGCCGGCCCTCGTCCACCCCGTAGATGGCGTTGGAGGCCCGGGTGAACGCGCCGATGAAACCCGACGCGGACCACAGCGCACCGAGCAGGCCGAAGCTCAGCAGCAGCTTGGGGTTGCTCTGGTCGAGCACCACCGTGCGGATCACCCCGACCACGCCGTCCTCGTCGTCGCTGAGCACCGACCCGGCGCCCACCTGACCGGCCAGCTCGACGATGGTGTCGACGGTCTGCTCGCCGCTGGAGACCAGACCGACCAGGGCCACGATCACGATGGCGGACGGAAAGACCGCCAGGACCCCGTAGTAGGTCAGTGCGGCGGCCCAGTCCGAGCAGTTGTCGTTGACGAAGTTCTGCACGCTGCGGACCAGCACCCCGCGCCAGGTCCGCCAGCTCAGCTGCCGCATCCGGCGGGGAACCCGCGTGCCGTGTGCGCCCTCGCGCGTCGTACCGGGCTCCGTGGTCGTCATGCCCGCTCCCTGCGCCCCGGCCACCGGATGACCGGTCGTCCGGTCGGGCCTGGCCCCCGATACCCGGATCGGGAAATCGAGAAACTCACCCGGCGCCCCGCCAGTAGCGCCTATGGTTTGCCGCCGCGGCACCGGGGAACGGTCATGGTGACCCTGTCGACACGGAGGAGGACGAGATGCCCGGGCGCGAAGACCTGCCCAGCACGCTGCGGCGCTCCCCGGAGAAGGCGCAGCGCACGTGGGAGAAGACGCACGACTCGGCGGTAGAGACCTACGGCGAGGGGCAGCGGTCGCACCGCACCGCCTTCGCTGCGGTGAAGCACCAGTTCGAGAAGGTGGGCGACCACTGGGAGCCGAAGGGCCGCAAGGGCCCGAGCGACCAGCAGGCCGCTGGCGGCGGGCCGGAACGGCGAGCACCCACCGCCGGTGGGGTGGACGCCAACGCCACCAAGGACCACCTGATGTCGGTGGCCCGCAAACTGGACGTACCCGGTCGGTCCAGCATGACCAAGCCGGACCTGGTCAAGGCCATCGAGAAGGCCAACGACCGGGCCACCCGCAAGGCTCGCGGCGACTGACCGCACAGACGACGGCACGGGCGGACGCACCACCCCTGCGTCCGTCCGTGCCGTTCACCAGTGCCCGCCGCCCGGCGCCTCGATGTGCACCGCCTTCGTGGCGGTGAACTCGTCCAGCAGTTCCGGGCCGTACCCGAAGCCCTGCCCACTGGCCCGGCGCGGGTGCGCGGCGCCACCCGGCGCGCCCCCGAACACCGCGTTGACCTTCACAGTGCCCACCGGCAGCTCGCGCCAGGCCCGCTGCGCGTGACTCATCGACGCGGTCAGCACCGTGGCGGCCAACCCGTACGGGGAGTCCGCGGCACAGCGCAGCGCCTCGTCGAACGAGTCGACGACCACCACCGGCGCGACCGGCCCGAACGTCTCCTCCCGCACCAGCGGCATGTCGTGCCGGCAGTCCGTGACCACAGTGGCCGGGTAGAACGCCCCCGGCCCGTCCGGCACCTCGCCGCCGACCAGCGCCCGAGCGCCGGCCGCAACCGCCGCCGCTACCTGCCCGTGCACGTGGTCGCGGTGCCGTCGGTCGACCAGCGGGCCCAGCTCGGTGCCCGGGTCCCGACCCGGCCCGACGCGCAGCGCCTCGGCGTGACGCGCGAGCGCGGCCACGAAGTCCCCGGCTACCTCCCGGTGCACGTAGATCCGCTCCACCGCCACACAGATCTGCCCGGCGTTGGCGAACGCGCCCATCGCGGCCTGACCGGCCGCCCACTCCGGGTCGACGCCCGCGTCGACGATCAACGGGTCGCTGCCCCCGTTCTCCAGGAGCACCTTGGCGCCGGTGCGGGCCGCGGCGGCGGCGATCGCCCGCCCGGTCGCGGTGGACCCGACGTGAGCCACCACGTCGACGTCCTGCGCCGCCAGCGCCGCACCGACCTCCGGGCCACCGGTGAGCAGTGACAGCACACCGGCCGGCAGCGCCTGGTCCAGCGCACGCGCCAGCAGCCAACCCGTCGCCGGCGTCCGTTCGCTCGGCTTGTACAGCACCACGTTTCCGGTCACCAGGGCCGCGCCGAGCAGCCCACAGGAGACCGCAACCGGGTCGTTCCAGGGGGTGATCGCGGCGACCACACCGCGCGGCTGCGGGGTGAGGAAGTCCAGCGCGTCGGCTTCGCCGTTCAGCGTCCGCCCGCCGCGCAGCGGGGCCAGCTCCGCGTACTGTCGCAGGGTGCCGACGCCCGCCTCGACGCCGCCGCGGGCGTCCGCCAACGGCTTGCCCATCTCCGCGGTGACCGCCTCCGCCAGCTCCTCGGTGGCCGCCGCGACCGCGTCCGCGGCCCGGTGCAGCGCCGCCGCCCGCTCGGCCGGAGCGGTCGCCGCCCACTGGGCCGCCGCGTTGCGGGCCGCCTGGGTCGCCTTGCCGACCTCGTCGGCGGTGGCCACCGGCACGGTGCTGACCGGCGAGTCGTCCGCCGGGTCACGCACCACCAGTTCACCGCCGTCGCCGCCAGCGCCCCACACCCCACCCACCAACTGCGCAACCGTGTACATGCGGCGCTGGATGCCCCGGCCTCGCCGAGGCAAACGCGTTTCGCCCGGTTGCGCGCAGGGTAGGCGGATCGGATGACTACCACCGTCGCGCAGAGCGCGGACGCCGTCGTCATCGGTGCCGGTCACAACGGCCTGGTGGCGGCGAACCTGCTGGCGGACGCCGGCTGGGAGGTGGTGGTGCTGGAGGCCACCGCGACACCCGGCGGCGCGGTCCGCTCCGCCGAGGTGACCGCGCCCGGCTATCTGAGCGACCTCTACAGCTCCTTCTACCCCCTCGGGTACGCCTCACCGGTGCTCGCCGGCCTGGACCTGGGTCAGCAGGGGCTGTCCTGGCGGCACTCGCCCGACGTGCTGGCGCACCTGCTGCCGGACGGCCGGGCCGCGGTGATCAACCGGGACCCGGACGTCACAGCCGCCTCGCTGGAGCAGTTCGCCCCGGGTGACGGCAAGCGCTGGCTCAACGCGTACACCGACTGGCTCGACGTGGCCGAGCCGATGCTGGAGACCATCACCACGCCGTTCCCGCCGGTCCGCGGAGGGCTCGGTCTACTGCGTCAGTTGCGCGTCGCCGGCGCGCTGCGGCTGGCCCGGCGCCTCGTGGTGCCGGTGCGCAAGCTCGGCGACGAACTCTTCGACGGCCCCGGCGGGCCGGCCCTGCTGGCCGGCTGCGCCCTGCACACCGACCTGTCCCCGGAGGAGGCCGGCTCCGGGGTGTACGGCTGGTTGCTGGCCATGCTCGGCCAGCAGGTCGGCTGGCCGGTGCCCGCCGGCGGCGCGCAGCAGATCACCAACGCGCTGGTGGCGCGGCTGCAACAGCGCGGCGGCGCGATCCTCTACGGCGCCCACGTCGACCGGGTGCTCACCGCCCGGGGCCGGGCGATGGGCGTACGCACGCGGGGCGGCACGCTGTGGCGTGCTCGCCGGGCCGTGCTCGCCGACGTGCCGGCGCCAGCGCTCTACCTCGACCTCGTCGGCGCGGCAGCGTTGCCGTCGCGGCTGGTGGAGGACCTGGCGCACTTCCGCTGGGACGGTTCGACACTCAAGGTCGACTGGGCGCTGTCCGCGCCGATGCCCTGGACGAACCAGCAGCTGGCCGGGGCCGGCACCGTGCACCTTGGCGCGGACCTGAACGGGCTGACCCACTACGCGGGCGAGCTGGCCCGAGGTGAACTGCCCCGGGACCCGTTTCTGCTGGTCGGGCAGATGTCCGTGGCCGACCGGAGTCACTCCCCGCCGGGCACCGAGTCGCTCTGGTCGTACACCCATCTGCCGTTCCGCCGGGACTGGCGGGCCGAGGACGTCGCCGGGCACGTGCAGCGCATGGAGGACGTGCTGGAGGAGGCGGCCCCGGGTTTCAAGCAGCTCATCGTCGGCCGGCACGTGGCCGGGCCGGCCGAGCTGGAGAAGGGAAACCCGAGCCTGGTCGGCGGCACCCTCGGCGGCGGCACCGCTGCCGCGTACCAACAGCTCTTCCTGCGTCCGATCCCCGGCCTGGGCCGGGCGGACACTCCGGTGGACCGGCTCTTCCTGGCCAGCGCGTCAGCGCATCCCGGCGGCGGCGTGCACGGCGCTCCCGGTGCGAACGCCGCCCGCGCGGCGTTGGCCCGCGACCGCGCCCTCACCGGGCGTGCCTACGCCGCGGCCATCGCGACGGCCCACCGCGCCGTCTATCCCGACTAACCCCCGCCCGGACCCCGCCCACAGCCTCCCCGAGGTGGGGATGGGGGGTCAGCGGGTGATGTTGCGGTGCTTGCTGCGCAGGCGGAACGGCATCAGGGCGCTCTCCACCTTGGTCGCGGTGGTCATCTTGGAGAGGCCTTCCTGCCGCTCCTCGAAGCGGATCGGCACCTCCAGGATGGTGTGCCCCAGCTTGGTGGCGAGGTAGTGCATCTCCACCTGGAAGCTGTATCCGTTGGACTGCACCCGGTTCAGGTCGATGTCGCGCAGCGCGTCGGCACGCCAGACCTTGAAGCCAGCGGTCAGGTCCCGGATGCGCACCCGCAGCAGGGTGTGCACGTAGAGGTTCGCCCAGCCGCTGAGGGCCCGGCGGTACAACGGCCAGTTCTCGTCCAGCTCGCCACCGGGCACGTAGCGGGAGCCGATCACCACGCTGGCCTGGGTGGAGAGCAGCGCGCCCAGCATGCCCGGCAGAGCCTCCGGCGGGTGCGACAGGTCGGCGTCCATCTGCGCCACGTACTCGGCGCCGCCCTCGATCGCCCGTCCCATCCCGTCGACGTACGCGCGGCCGAGGCCCTCCTTGCCGGCGCGGTGCACGACCTCGATCCGGTCCGGATGCTCGATGGCCAGCTTGTCGGCCACGTCGCCGGTGCCGTCGGGGGAGTTGTCGTCGGCGACGAGGATGCGCAGACCAGGCAGCGGCAGTGCGAGAAGTCGCTCCACCAGCGTGGGCAGGTTGCCCGCCTCGTTGTAGGTGGGCACGACGACGGTCAGACGTGCGTCCTGCCACGGCGACGGCAGCTGCACAGGCTCGATCATGCGGGACATCCTCGGTTCGCGGACAGGGCTTACCGAAGAGGGTATCCAGTTGGCACATTCGGTTTGAAGAGGCACCCCTTCCGGGCGTTGCGGATGGCGCCGCCCGGCCGTTGTCCGCCCATCGATTCGCCGGTCGCGGCGTTGCCAGCTCAGCGCCCGAGAGGGCCGGCCAGCGTTTCCGGGGTCGGTCAGCGCCAGCGACGCGCCACGGCCGCGAGGGTCAGTCCCGCAGCGGCGAGCGCGACACCGGACAGGGCCGGTTTGTGGGTGCCCACCCAGAGCGCGGCCGAGCGGTCGCGTGCCCGGTCGTGGAACACGCCCGCGGTGCCCTGGTCCGTGTCCTCGTCGCCGGGATGGTCGAGATTGTCCCGCCAGGTGGCCGGGTCGATCTTCTCCCCGGTCTGCTGGCTGTCGTAACCGTCGCGGGCCAACTTCCGGTCCAGCAGGCCGGGGAACAGGATGTCGCCCAGCCGGGCCCGCCACGTCGGGCCGCCCACGTTCAGCTCCCTGGTGCCACGGTCGGCGGCCCACACGATGGCCCGGGCGGCCAACTCCGGCGTGAAGATCGGCGGCACCGGCTGCGGATGCCGGGGCAGCCGGGTGCGGACCCAGGAGAACTGTGGCGTGTTGACGGCGGGCAGCTGCACCATCGACAGCTTCACCCCCGGGCAGTCGTGCAGCAGCTCGGCGCGTAACGAGTCGTTGAAACCCTGGACGGCGTGCTTGCTGGCGCAGTACGCCGACTGCAACGGGATCCCCCGGTAGGCCAACGCGGAGCCCACCTGCACGATCGTGCCCCGCCCGTGCGCCCGCATGTGCCGCAGCGCCGCCAGGGTGCCGTGCACCGTGCCCAGGTAGGTGACCTCGGTGACCCGGCGGAACTCGCGGGCCGGGATCTCCCAGGCCGGCGCGAACACCGACGCCATGGCGTTGTTGACCCACACGTCGATGCCGCCCCACCGGTGCACCACGTCGTCGGCGGCCTGCTGCACCGCGCCCGCGTCGGCCACGTCGACCCGGTACGCGCGCACGTCGGTCGCACCCCGGAGCCGGCACTCCCGCTCGGCGGCGGCAAGGCCCGCCTCGCCCCGCGCCAGCAGCGCCAGCCGGGCGCCCCGGTCCGCGTACGCATGGGCGACGGCCCGACCGACACCGGCGCTCGCCCCGGTCACCACCACGGTCTGCGTCACGGGGACGCCTTCTGCCGGGTGGCGATGTCGGCGAGCCGGTCCAGCGTCTCCCGGTTACGCAGGTGCAGCACCAGATCGTTGACCTTGTTGCGGACCCAGCGCAGCGGGCCGGCGGCGAAGTCCTCCCCGAGGCGTACCCGGGTGGCGTTGTCGCCGACCGGCTGCAGCGTGAAGGCCACGATCGCCTCCCCGGCCGGCCAGAGACCGGCCTTGAGCACGAGCCGGTGCGGTGGTTCGCAGACCAGCACCGTCGACGCGTCCTGCAGGGAGAACGGCCACGGCCCGGCCTTGTGGTGCAGTTGGCTGCCCACCCGGGGCCAGGCGTCGTCCACGTCGCGTACGTGTGTCGTCCCGACCACCCAGTCGCTGTACGTCCACCCGTCGGCGAGCACGTCGAACACCTGCTGCGGGGGAGCGTCGATCACTTTCTCCACAATCGCCACTGGGCTTTCATACCCCCGGCAGGCACCGGCTAACGGCCGGCGGGTTAGCTTCTCCGGCACGGCGGGTAAGGCCGACGCGGGGCACCGCTGGCGGCGCTGGCCCACCCCCTCGACGACGACGTTTACTCCTCGGGGCGCAGGGAACCCGCCGGCTGTGCGACAGGACCAGGAGGATCCGTATCAGCGCAGGTCAGCCCCGGTTTACGCCGCTGCTGACCGCGCCGGTTCCGCCGGGTCCAGTCGCACAACTATCGGAAGCCCCCGACCCGTCCTGTACGACGCGGTGCTGCTGGACCGCGACGGCACCCTGATCGAGGACGTGCCGTACAACGGCGACCCGGAGAAGGTGCGGCCGGTGCCGGGGGCGCGGGCGGCGCTGGACCGGCTGCGGGCGGCCGGGCTGCGCCTGGCGGTCGTGACGAACCAGTCGGGGCTGGCCCGGGGCTACTTCACCGGGGAGCAGATGCGGGCGGTGCACGCCCGCGTCGAGGAGTTGCTGGGTCGGTTCGACGCGTGGCTGGTCTGCCCGCACGACGACGCCGACGGCTGCGGCTGCCGCAAGCCGGCGCCCGGCCTTGTGTACGCCGCCGCTCGGGAACTGGGCACCACCGCGTCGAGGTGTGTGCTGGTGGGCGACATCGGCCGGGACGTCGGTGCCGCCCTGGCTGCGGGGGCGGCAGGGGTGCTGGTGCCGACCCCGGTGACCCGACCGGAGGAGATCGCGGCCGCCGGGTGGGTGGCCACCGACCTGCCGGCGGCGGTGGACGAGATCCTGCGCCGCCAACAGGCCGTACGACCGGCGACCCCGACCGGTGACCCGGTGCGCACGGCGCTCGTGGTCCGGTCGGACTCGGCCGGGGACGTGCTGGTCACCGGGCCGGCGATCCGTGCCGTCGCGGCGGGGGCACAGCGGGTGGTGCTGCTGTGCGGGCCGCGTGGCCGCGCCGCCGCCGACCTGCTGCCCGGCGTCGACGAGATCATCGAGCATCCGCTGCCCTGGATCGACCCCACGCCGGGGCCGGTCGACCCGGAGGCGGTGCGGAGCCTCACCGCCCGCCTCAGCGCCATCGGCGCGGACCAGGCGGTGGTGTTCACCTCGTTCCACCAGTCCGCCCTGCCGCTGGCGCTGCTGCTGCGGATGGCGGGTGTCGGCCGGATCGCGGCGATCAGCGACGACTACCCGGGCTCGCTGCTGGACGTCCGGCACCGGGTGCCGGTGGGCGTCCCCGAACCGGAACGTGCCCTCTCCCTCGCCGTCGCCGCCGGTCACCGGCTGCCCGACGGCGACGAACCTGTGCTCCGGCTCCGACGGGACGCCGTGCCGCCGCGCCCGGCCGACCTCGGCGACCCGGGGTACGTGGTGCTGCACCCCGGCTCGGCCGCGTCGAGCCGGGCCTGCCCGCCCGAGGTGGCGACCCGGATCGCCGGGGCGCTGACCGCCGCCGGGCACCGGGTGCTGGTCACCGGCAGCTCCGACGAGCGTGACGTCACCGCCCGGGTCGCGGCGGCCGGCGGCACCGACCTGGGTGGGCGAACCGACCTGGCCGGGCTGGCCGGGATCGTGGCGGACGCCAGCGCGGTAGTGGTCGGCAACACCGGGCCCGCGCACCTGGCCGCCGCGAGCGGAGTGCCGGTGGTGAGTCTCTTCGCGCCGACCGTCCCGTTCGGTCAGTGGGGGCCGTACCGGGTGCCCACCGTTCGGCTCGGCGACGCCGCCGCGCCCTGCCGGGACACCCGTGCCGCCAGCTGCCCGGTCCCCGGGCACCCCTGCCTCAGTGGCATCGACCCGGACGAGGTGGTCGACGCGCTGCGGATGCTCGCCGTCAGTGGTGGTGGCGGCCGATGAACATCCTGCTCTGGCACGTGCACGGCTCGTGGACCACGTCGTTCGTGCACGGCAGCCATCGCTACCTGATCCCCACCACACCCGACCGCGGCCCCTACGGCCTCGGCCGGGCCCGCACCTACCCCTGGCCGGACAGTGCGGTCGAGGTCGCCCCGGAGGACCTGCCGGGCGCCGACATCGACCTGGTCATCCTGCAACGGCCGGAGGAGATCGACCGGGCCGAGGCGTGGCTGCGCCGCCGCCCCGGCCGCGACCTCCCGGCGATCTACGTCGAACACAACACCCCGAAGGGCGACGTGCCCAACACACGGCACCCCATGGCCGACCGCGACGACCTGCTCATCGCCCACGTCACCGGGTTCAACCAGATCTTCTGGGACACCGGTGCCACCCGCACCACAGTGGTCGACCACGGCATCGTCGCCCCCACCGTCTCCTACACCGGCGAACTCGACCGGCTCGCCGTGGTGATCAACGAGCCGATCCGGCGAGGACGGGTCACGGGCACCGACCTGCTGCCCCAGTTCGCCGAGATCGCGCCGCTGGACGTCTTCGGCATGGGCGTCGCCGGCCTGGCCGACCACCTCGGGCTGCCCGCCGACCGGCTTACCAGCCACGACGACGTACCCCAGCACCGGATGCACGCCGAGCTGGCCCGGCGGCGCGCGTACCTGCACCTGTGCCGGTGGACCTCGCTCGGGCTCAGCCTCATCGAGGCGATGGCGATCGGCATGCCGGTCGTCGCGCTCGCCACCACCGAGGCGGTGATGGCGGTACCCCCGGAGGCGGGCGCCCTCGCCACCCGGACGGACACCCTGCTCGACGCCGCCCGCCGGTTCATCGCCGAACCGGCGACCGCGCGCCAGGCCGGCGCGGCGGCGCGAACGGCCGCACGCGACAGGTACGGCCTCGACCGTTTCCTCGCTGACTGGGACCGGCTGCTGGAGGAGGAAGTATGCGGATCGCGATGATCTCGGAGCACGCCAGCCCGCTCGCCGTCCTCGGAGGGGAGGACGCCGGCGGCCAGAACACGCACGTCGCGGAGCTGTCCGCCGCGCTCGCCGCCGCCGGGCACGAGGTACGGGTCTACACCCGGCGGGACGCGCCGGACCTGCCGGTGACCGTCCGAAGCCCGGACGGGTACGACGTGGTGCACGTCTCCGCCGGGCCGGCCGAGCCGGTGGCCAAGGACGCGCTGCTGCCGCACATGCGGGAGTTCAGTGCCTGGCTGATCGAGCGCTGGCGGGGCGGGGACTGGGTGCCCGAGGTGATCCACGCGCACTTCTGGATGAGCGGCCTGGCGGCGTTGACCGCCGGCCGGCAGACCGGGGTGCCGGTGGTGCAGACGTACCACGCGTTGGGCACTGTGAAGCGCCGCTACCAGGGCGTGCAGGACACCAGCCCGGCCCGCCGGGTGTCCTACGAGCGCGAGCTGGGCCGCTCGGTGGACCGGATCGTCGCCCAGTGCCGTGACGAGGTGGGCGAACTGGTCCGGATGGGCGTGCCCCGGTCCCGGATGACCGTCGTGCCCTCCGGAGTCAACCTCGCCACGTTCGCCCCGCTCGGGCCGGCCGCCGACCGCGAGTCGGGTCGGGCCCGGATCCTGACCGTGGGTCGACTGGTCGAACGCAAGGGCTTCCAGACCGTGGTCCGTGCGATGGCCCTGGTCCCGGACGCCGAGTGCGTGGTGGTCGGCGGCCCGCCCGAGGGGCTGCTGGAGACCGACACGTACGCCCGGCGGCTTCGGGCACTGGCCGAGTCGTGCGGGGTGGCCGACCGGGTGCACCTGGTCGGCGCGGTGCCCCGGGAGGAGATGGGCCGCTGGTACCGCTCGGCGGACCTGCTGGTCGCCGCGCCCTGGTACGAGCCGTTCGGGTTGACCCCGCTGGAGGCGATGGCCTGTGGGGTGCCGGTTGTCGGCACCGCCGTCGGCGGCATCCGGGACACCGTCGTCGACGGGACGACCGGTGACCTCGTGCCGGCGCGGGACCCGCAGGCGCTGGCCGCCGCGATCCAGGGGTTGCTCGACGACCGGATCAGGCGCTTCGCGTACGCGACGGCGGCGCGCGAGCGGGCCCGGACGCGGTACTCGTGGGCGGCCACCGCCGAGCGGCTGGTCGAGGTCTACAGCGAGGTGGCCGCCGTGCGTCGCCCGACCCGGGTGGTGGCCTGATGCCGGCGGGAAGCCTGCTCGACACCCACCTGACGAACCTCGCCGCGGCGCTGGTCTCGTACCGGCGGTGTGAGTCGCAGCTGGCCCGCTGGGGTGCGGACCTGGCCCACCGGCTGGCCGGCGGGGGTCGTCTGCTGGTCGCCGGCAACGGCGGTAGTGCCGCCGAGGCCCAGCACCTCACCGCCGAGCTGGTCGGCAAGCTGCACCACGACCGGCAGCCGTTGTCCGCGATCGCGCTGCACGCCGAGACGAGCGCGCTCACCGCCATCGCCAACGACTACGGCTACACCGACGTCTACGCCCGCCAGGTGCGCGCGCATGGTCGTCCCGGTGACGTCCTGCTGCTGCTGAGCACCAGCGGCAGCAGCGCCAACCTGATCACCGCCGCGCTGGCCGCCCGGGAGGCCGGCCTGACGAGCTGGGCGCTCACCGGGGCGACGCCCAATCCCCTCGCCGACGCCTGTGACGAGGTGCTGGCTGTCGCGTCCCCCGACACCCAGGTCGTCCAGGAACTGCACCTCGTGACCAGCCACCTGCTCTGTGAGTACCTCGAACAGGAACTGCCCGCCGCCCTGGCCGCGGTCGCCGACCCGGCGGCGGTCCACCACGACCCGACCGAGCCCGCTCCGCCGGCCCGGTCGGTGCGTACCGGGGTCGAAGTGGTGCTCGACGGTGGGACCGGACAGCAGGTCGACGCGTGAGGATGAGGAGGCAAGCGTGAGAGGACCCGTGGTGGTGCTCGGCGACACCCTGCTCGACCGGGACGTGGAAGGGGTGGTGAACCGGCTCTGCCCGGACTCCCCGGTGCCGGTGCTCGACGAGACCGCGGCCACCGACCGACCCGGTGGCGCCGGTCTGGCGGCGGTGTTCGCCGCCGCGCAGGGCGCCGAGGTGGTGCTGGTGACCGCGCTCGCCGACGACGCCGGCGGAGCCCGACTGAGCACGCTGCTCGCCGCCGCCGGTGTGCAGGTGTATCCCCTGGCTCTCTCCGGCGCGACGCCGGAGAAGATCCGGCTACGGGCTCGGGGTCGGGTGCTGCTGCGCCACGACCGCGGTGGCGCGTCCGGGGAGCCGGGTCAGCCCTCCGACGAGGTGCTGCGGGTGATCGCCGGAGCGTCGGCGGTGCTGGTCAGCGACTACGGCCGTGGGGTGGCCCGGCAGCCCGCGCTTCGTGACGCGTTGGCCGCGACCCGCGCGCCGGTGGTGTGGGACCCGCATCCGCGCGGTCCGGCGGCGGTGCCCGGCGTCCACCTGGCCACCCCGAACGAGTCGGAGGTGCGGGAGCTGGTTCCCGCGCTGCCCGGTGCCTCCCGGCTGGCCACCGCTTCGCGTGGTGCGCAGGGGCTCCGCCGGCGCTGGCGGGCCGGCGCGGTCGCGGTGACGCTGGGCGGTGACGGCGCGCTGCTCTGCCACGCCGGATCGACGCCGCTGGTGGTGCCGACCCCCGGCAGCGCGGAGGGGGACACCTGCGGAGCTGGCGACCGCTTCGCGGCCGCTGCCAGCCTCGCGTTGGCTCAGGGCGCCCTGGTCTCCGAGGCGGTGCAGGCGGCGGTCGCCGAGGCGTCCCGGTTCGTGGCGGGTGGAGGAGTGGCCGCGGCGCTTCCGGCGGCGAACGCGAGGAGGGAGTCCGGGTTGCGATCCGCGCAGTCGCGAACGAGGGGTGGCCCTGCGAACGCCACCCTGGTCAGCCCCGGTGGGGACCGGGTCGGAGTCGCGGCGGTCGCCACGCTCCTGGGTGAGGTACGGGCCGCAGGTGGCACGGTGGTGGCGACCGGTGGTTGCTTCGACCTGCTGCACGCCGGGCACGTGGCCACCCTGGAGGCCGCCCGGCAGCTCGGCGACTGCCTGATCGTCTGCCTGAACTCCGACGCCAGCGTGGCCGGGTTGAAGGGCCCGGAGCGGCCGGTGATGTCCGAGGGTGACCGCAGTCGGCTGCTGGCCGCTCTGAGCTGTGTCGACGCGGTCCTCGTCTTCGACGAGCCGACCCCGGACGCGGCGCTGTCCTGGATACGGCCCGACGTCTGGGTCAAGGGTGGCGACTACGCCACCGGCGGCGGTGACGCCTCGGCCACCCTGCCGGAGGCGGAGGTTCTGCGCCGGTGGGGCGGAAACACGGTGGTGGTGCCCTATCTGGACGGTCGTTCCACCACCGACATGATCGTCCGGACGCTCGCGGAGCGGGTCCGATGACCGCCACGCGGCCCGGAGCCGGGCCCACCGTCCTGGTTACCGGCGGCGCGAGCGGGCTCGGCGCGGCGGTGGTCGCGGCGGTGGCCGCGTCCGGTGGCCGACCGATCGTGCTGGACCGGCAGCCGCCGGCCGACGGGGTGTCCTGGACCGAGTGCGACCTGGCCGACACGCGGGCCGCCGAGGTGGCCACCCAGCACCTCGCCGAGCAGGCCGGCGGCCTGGACGCGGTGGTGACGGCGGCCGGCACGGACGTGCCGGGTCGACTCGCGGACGTCCCGGGGGAGACCTGGGACCGGATCGTCGCGGTGGACCTGCTGGCCACGGCGGCGGTGATCCGGGCCGCGCTGCCGTTCCTGCTGACGTCCCGGGGGCGCATCGTCACTGTCGCCTCCACCCTGGGCGTCAAGGCGGTCAGCGACGCCACCGCGTACTGCGCGGCCAAGTTCGGCGTGGTCGGCTTCACCCGCGCCCTCGCCGCCGAGCTCGCCGGGCAGGTCGGTGTCACGCTGCTCATCCCGGGTGGGATGCGCACCGCGTTCTTCGACGAACGCGACCCGCAGTACAAGCCGGGGCCGGACGCGATCCTCAACGATCCCGCCGACACCGCCGCCGCCGTCATGTTCGCGCTCAACCAGCCGCCCGGCTGCGCGGTTCGTGAGCTGGTGGTCTGCGCCGAGCAGGAGACGTCGTACCCGTGATCCTCGTGCTGCGCGCCCTCGGCGTCGGCGACCTGGTTACCGCCGTGCCCGCGCTGCGGGCGCTGCGGGCCGCGTACCCGTCCCGGGAACTGGCGCTCGCCGCGCCCGCCTGGTTGGCCCCGCTGGTCGACCTGGTCGGCGGCGTCGACCGGCTGGTGGACACGGCCGGGCTGGACCGGCCCATCCGGGTCGGGGCGGCCCCGCAGGTCGCGGTCAACCTGCACGGGCGCGGCCCGCAGTCGCACCGGTTGCTCGCGGCCACCCGGCCCGGCCGGCTGTTCGCCTTCGCCAACCCGGAGGCTGACCACACCGACGGTCCGCGGTGGTCCGCCGACGAGCACGAGGTGGACCGGTGGTGCCGGCTGCTGTCCTGGTACGACATCGCGGCTGACCGCTCCGACCTCGACCTGCGCCGGCCCGCGGCGGCAGGATTGCCCACGGGTGTCACAGTGCTGCATCCCGGCAGCAAGGTCCCCGCCAAGCGGTGGCCCGCCGAGCGGTTCGCCGCGCTGGCCCGGGCGCTCAGCGAGCAGGGGCACCGGGTGCTGCTCACCGGATCGGCCGACGAGGGGGCACTGGCAGGACGGGTGGCCGAGGCGGCCGGCCTGCCGTCCGACGCCGTGCTGGCCGGCCGCACCGATCTCGGCGCGCTCGCCACGCTGGTGGCGCACGCCCGGCTGGTGGTCAGCGGGGACACCGGGGTCGCCCACCTGGCCACCGCGTACGGCACCGCCTCGGTCGTGCTCTTCGGGCCGGTCCCGCCGGCGCACTGGGGGCCGCCACCGGACCGGCCCCGGCACCGGGTGCTCTGGGCCGGCGACGGGGATTGGCCCAGGTGGGACGGGGTAGGAAGCCACCCGACGATGGCGGCCCTGCGTCTCGACGCGGTGCTGGCCGCCGTGGCTGAGGTGGAAAGGCTGGTGCGTGTCTCCGGTGCGGTTGCGGCGTAGCGACCCGGGTCGACCGGGGTACGGGCGGCGTCGACGTGGACGGGGCTGGGCCTTCGTCGACCCGGCCGGCGATCCCGTCCGTGACCCGGAGGTCCTGGCCCGGCTGCGGGAGCTGGTCATTCCTCCGGCCTGGCAGAACGTCTGGATCTCGCCGCACGCGAACGGGCACATCCAGGCGATCGGGATCGACGCGGCCGGGCGCAAGCAGTACGTCTACCACCCCCGCTGGCGGGAGAAGCAGGACGAGGCGAAGTTCGACCACATGCTGGAGGTGGCACGCCGGCTGCCGGTGCTGCGCGAGCGGGTGGGGCGTGACCTGGACGGCCGAGGGCTGGGCCGGGACCGGGTGCTGGCGACGGTGGCCCGACTGCTGGACATGGGGATGTTCCGGGTCGGCAGCGACCAGTACGCGGCCGGCGACGACCCGACGTACGGGGTGTCCACCCTGCGTCCCGAGCATGCCCGGTCCCGGGGCGGCTGCGTGGTCTTCGTGTTCCCCGCGAAGGGTGGCATCGAGCAGGTACGCCGGATCGAGGACCCCGAGTTGTGCCAGGTGCTGGTCAATCTGCGCCGTCGTCGGCGGTGGGCGGACCGGCTGTTCGGCTACTGGGACGGCCGGGAATGGCGCGACGTGCGCAGCGACGAGGTCAACGGGTACCTGCGTGACGCCAGTGGCGGGGAGATGACCGCGAAGGACTTCCGCACCTGGCACGCCACAGTGCTCGCCGCCACCGAGTTGGCCACCGCCGGCCCGGCCCGCTCGGTCACCGCCCGGCGCAAGGCGGTGGTCGCGGTGATGCGCGAGGTGGCCGAGTTGCTGGGCAACACCCCGACGGTGGCGAGGACGTCCTACGTGGATCCGCGGGTCGTTGACCTTTACCACGACGGGGTGGTGGCATCGGTGGACCCGCAGGCGCCACGCGAGGAGGCCGAGCGGGTGGTCCTGGAGCTGCTGGAGAAGACCTGACCGGCCCCGCCAACGATCCTGGGGGGAGGTGGCGGGACCGGGGCCTCAGGCATGAGGGGTGCACCGGGCGGCCGCCCGCCGCGTTTTCGCGGCGGGCGCCGCGCCACGGCCCCCGTTGGCGGCCCACCGATCGAACGGTGGACGCGCTGGTGTCAGTCTGCCGGCAGTGAGTTGACCGTTGATGCCGGCCGGTTGACGATCCGCGCCGGATGCGAGCCTCCGTCGCGGTGTTCCTGCGGGCTCACCCCGTATGCCGCCCGGAACGCCCGGCTGAAATGAGCTTTGTCGGAGAACCCCCAACGCGCCGCGATGGTCTGTACGGGTTGGTTGCGCAGCGCCGGGTCGGACAGGTCACGCCGGCACCGGGCCAGTCGCAGACCCCGGACGTACGACGCCACGGTGGTGTGCTCGGCCTCGAACAGCCGGTGCAGCGACCGCACCGAGATGTGGTGGGCGTCGGCGAGGACCTGTGGGCCGAGCGTCGCGTCACCGAGGTGCCGGTGGACGTACGCCTGCACCTGGGTGAGCAGCGCCCGTCGGCGGACCTCGGTGGGCACGGCGTCCTCGGCGACCAGGTGCCGGCCGAGCATGGTGGTGGCCAGGTCCAGTCCCACGGTGCCGAGCCGGCTGGCGTCGGCGGCATGGTACTGCTCGGGATGCCCGGTCACCTGCAACAGGAACTGCGCCAGCAGCGCCCCGATCCCCTCGCTGCCGGACATCCGACCGCCGTAGAGCGCGGCCATCCGCTGCGGCGGCAACGGCAGCGCGGCGTGCGGGATCAACGTGATGATCGAGCTCGCCTGGTCCCGCTCCGGCTCGGTCGCGTGGTGGCAGACGTCGTGCGGTCGGGACCCGTCGTAGAAGGTGAACTCGCCGGCCAGGATCTCACTGCGGCGACCGTCCTGGCTGGACGTGCCGATGCCGCCGGTGGTGAGGGCGAGGATGTACAGCTCCGGGTCGGACTGGCGGACCAGCTTGCGGGTGCGGGTGGCGTCCAGCGACGGGTACTGGTATTCCACCAGCTGGATCGGGCCCAGCTCGATGAAGTCGGCGCGGGCGGCGAAGTCGTCGGCGTGCGCGGACTGGATGCGCAGCGGCGCGGAGGTGCGCGCGACGAGGTCGAGCCACATCCCGAACCGCTCGCCCGGGGGCAGGACCGTGGTGTCGATGGTGTCTCTCGGCAGCATCCGGTTCCCTCAGCTGGCTCGGCGCTGGATCAGGGCCTCGACGCCGTCGAGGATCCGGTCCAGGCCGAAGGCGAACTCGTCGTCGGGGTCGTCGTCCTGGGTGAGCACGCCGGCGGTCAGCACCCGGTGCAGCGCCGGAAAGCGAGTCGGGTCGATGAGTCGGGCCACCGTCCGACCGTACGCCGGCATCATCTCGCTGGGCGCGACGCCGGCGGCCTTGCTGCCCTCGGCCACCTGCGACGTGAGGGTGGCCTCGTTGCGGACGTACCCGGTGAGCAGCAGCAGCACCGACATCTTCTCGCCCTCACCGAGGGCGGTGCCGTCGAGGCAGCGCAGCCCGTCCTCCATCCAGCCGAGCTGCTGCGGGGTGATCGGCGGGCCGGTGATCGGCACGTGCAGCAACCAGGCGCGGTGCCGCAGCACCCTGTGCTCGGCCCAGGCCCACCGGGTCAGGCCGGCGCGCCAGTCGGTCTCCGGCGGAGGCGGTCCCGGCGACGGGCCGTAGCCGGTGTCCACCATGAGCATCAGCAGCTCGTCCTTCGAGCCAACGTAGCGGTAGAGAGCCATGGTGGCGGCGCCCAGCTCCTTGGCGACCCGGCTCATCGAGACGGCTGCCAGCCCGTCGGCGTCGGCCACCCGTACGGCGGCGTCCACGATGGCGGGCACGCTCATCCCCGGCCGGGGGCCCTTGGGTGGTCGTTCCCGCAGCCCCCAGGCGCTCTCGATGGAGGCCGGGATCGCTGGCCCGCTGTCGTCCGTCTGTGCCGCCACATTTCCTCCTTGCCTCGCCATCCTAATTCTGCGTATGGTCTACGCATAACAGCGTACGACCTACGCAGAAGGGGGGCTGGTCATGATGGCGACGACCACACCGGCACCACGGGCGGGCCGACGGGAGTGGATCGGGTTCACGGTGCTGATGCTGCCGCTGCTCCTGGTCTCGATGGACGTGTCGGTGCTCTACTTCGCCGTCCCGTTCATCAGCGAGGAGCTGCGCCCCACGGCCACCCAGCAGCTCTGGATCTTCGACATCTACGGCTTCGTGCTGGCCGGGCTGCTCATCACCATGGGTGCTCTGGGCGACCGGATCGGCCGACGCCGGCTCCTGCTGATCGGCGCCGCCGCTTTCGGGGCGGCGTCGCTGCTGGCCGCGTACGCCGACAGCGCCGCGACGCTGATCGCCGCGCGCGCCGTGCTCGGCATCGGTGGGGCCACCCTGATGCCGTCCACGCTCGCCCTGGTGCGCAACCTGTTCCACGACGCCAAGCAGCGGGGCACCGCCATCGGCATCTGGACCGCCACTCTCACCGGCGGCATCGCGCTCGGCCCGGTGCTCAGCGGCATCCTGCTGGAGCACTTCTGGTGGGGCTCGATCTTCCTGATCAACATCCCGGCGATGCTGATGCTGCTCCTGCTCGCCCCGGTCCTCGTGCCGGAGTCACGCAACCCGGCGACCGGGCGGTTCGACCTGTTCAGCGCCGCGCTGTCCCTCGGCGCGCTGCTGCCGGTGATCTACGGCATCAAGGAGATGGCCCGCGACGGCCTCAGCCCGGCGCGGGTGCTCGCCATCGTCGCCGGCCTGCTGATGGGCGCGCTGTTCCTGCACCGGCAGCGGACCCGGGCGTACCCGATGATCGACCTCGCGTTGTTCCGTCGCCGCGGCTTCGCCGGCTCGCTCGCGGTCAACCTGCTGGCGATGTTCGCGCTGGTCGGCTTCGCCATCTTCACCACCCAGCACCTCCAGTTGGTGCTCGGCCTTAGCCCGCTGCGAGCGGCACTGTGGAGCCTGGTGCCGTCCCTCGCTGTGGGCGGTGTGGCGCCGGCCGCCGCCGCGCTCGCCCAGCGCGTCGAGCGGGCGTACCTGATCGGAGCGGGGTTCGGGATCGCCGTGCTCGGCTTCGCGGTGCTGACCCGTGTCACGCCGGAGTCGCCGCTGTGGCTGCTGCTCGTCGGCGCCAGTGTCTACGCCGGTGGTCTGGTGATGGTGATGTCGCTCGTCACCGAGCTGGTCCTCGGCGCGGCGCCGCCCGAGCAGGCCGGAGTCGCGTCGGCGCTGACCGAGTCCAGCAGTGAGCTGGGCGGCGCGCTGGGAATGGCGATCCTCGGCAGCGTGGGCGCGGCGGTCTACCGGCGCGAGATCCTCGACGGACTGCCGGCGGGGATGCCCGCCGACAGCGGTGACGCTGCCCGGGAGACCCTGGGCGGCGCGCTCGCGGTGGCCCAGGAGTTGCCGGCGGATCTGGCCGACGCGGTGCTGCACGCCGCCCGGGTCGCGTTCACCGACGGGTTGCACCTCGCGGCGGTCGCCGCCATGGTGGCGATGGTGCTGGGCGCGGTCGCCGCGCTGGTCACGCTGCGCGGCGCCCAGCCGGCCGACCCGACCGCGGCGCTCCCGAGCGACCCGACGCCGACCGCGCTGCCGGCGCCGGCCGAGGCGTAGCCGCCCCAAATGATCGACTCGGTTTCCCGGAAGTCGGGGCGTCCCGAACGCGGGGATGCCACGGTTTCCAGGAAACCGAGTCGATCAACGTTGCGCACCACGGGGGGTCGCGCCACCAGGGTGGCTGCTCGGGGGCGTCAGTCGGTGAGCACGTGCGCGAGCCGGTCGCGGAAGCGCCGCTCGGAGTCGCTGACGGACTCGCCTCCGATGCCCAGCAGCCCACCGCTGGACGCGGCGCCCACGACCTGCTCGGCGATCTTCACGAGCCAGTGCTTGTACGCACCGGCCTCGCCCTCGTCGACCCGGGCGGCCAGCAGCGCGGAGGCCTCGCCGGCGCGCAGCAGCACGTCGTCGATCATGGCCTTCGGGTCGGCGGGCGCGATGACCGGCAGCTCCGCACCGGTCTCCGGGTCACCGACCCGGGTCACGATCTCGCCGGCCACGGCCGCGACCAGCGGGCTGGCCGACTCCCGGCCGGCGGCGATGGTCTCCAGGCCGGCAGCGGTCTCCGCCATGGTCCGGCGGGTGCCGTCGGACTCGGCGGCGCTCGCCGCGGTCAGAACCGACTGCGGCAGGCCGACCAGCAACCCCCACTCCCCGTCGGAGAAACCGAAACCGGTGTACGCCGGCTGCTCGATCACGGCAATGCCCCTTCCGCCCTGCTCTGCTTGGTCACTCGGTGCTTCGCTTGGTCGATCAACGGGCCCGACAACGGGAGCCCGGGTCAGGCTAGTCCAGGGTCAACAGGCCCTGTTCGGACACCACGCGCACCGACAACGTCTTGTACCCGACCTCATCGAAGAGAACCGTCATCTTGTCCTCCTCGTAGGAGAGCACCATGCCGCGCCCCCACTCCGGGTGACGCACCTGGCTGTGCACCGGGAACGGCCCGACCGCACCCTGGTCGGCCACGCTGGTGCCGTTGTGGCAGTTGTCGCAGTGGCCGCACACCTGCGTCATCTGCTCGCCGAAGTAGGCCAGCAGCGTCTGCCCCCGGCAGGCGGTGGTCTCGGCGAAGGCCCGCATCATGTCGGTGCGGGACCGGGTCACCGTCTGCTGGCGTTCCGCCTCGGCCAGTGCCGCCGCGGCGGCGTCCGCCGGGGCGGGGGAGTAGCGGGGAGCGCCGATGCGCTGCCGTGCGCGCGGCTCGGCGGCGCCGATCTGCTCCAGCAGGGAGAGGTACTGGCCCAGCTTGCGCGGCCCGAGGCCGGTGGTCTCGCGCAGCTCGGTCTTGGTGGCCGGCTTGCGGCGCAGCAACGCGGCCAGGTCGCGCAGCTCGTCGACGTCGGGCAGGCCGCCGCTGAAGAACCGCTGCAGGCCCACGTCCTCGGCCTGCCAGAGCAGCAGCACCCGGGCCGGTTGCCCGTCGCGACCTGCCCGGCCGATCTCCTGGAAGTAGCTGTCCGGTGAGTCGGGCAGCGCCATGTGCGCCACCCAGGCGATGTTCGGCTTGTCGATGCCCATGCCGAACGCCGACGTCGCCACCATGATGGGAACCTGGTCGGCGAGGAACGCCTCGTGCAGCTCAGCACGGGCGCCGGCCGCCATTCCACCGTGGTAGAACTGCGCCGGGAAGCCGGCGTCGGTCAACCGGGTGGCCAGTTCCTCGGCGGCGCGGCGGGTCGGAACGTAGATGATCCCCGGCCGCTCGTCGTCGCTCAGCAGCGCGACCAGTCGCCGCCACCGGTAGTCCTCGGTCGGGCAGTGCGCGACCTCGAGGAACAGGTTCGACCGGTCCAGCCCGGAGACAACGACCTCCGGGTCGCGCAGCCGCAGCCGGGCGATGATGTCGTCGCGTACCGGAGGGGAGGCGGTGGCGGTCAGCGCGACCACCGGCGGCCGACCGATGCCGTCGATGAGGTGCCCGAGCGCCAGGTAGTCGGGGCGGAAGTCGTGCCCCCACGCCGAGATGCAGTGCGCCTCGTCGATCGCCACCAGCGCCGGCTTCAGATCGGCGACCTCGGCCATCCGGTCCGGGTTGCTGAGCTGTTCCGGGGTGATGAACAGGAACTCCGCCCGGCCCTCGCGGATCTCGGTGATCGCCTCCGCCTGCTGGGTGGGCGACTCGTTCGAGCTGATCCGCACCGCCCGCAGCTCCGGGCGTTGCCGCTCGTTGAGGGAGGCGATCTGGTCCTGCTGGAGGGCCAGCAGTGGGGAGATCACCACGGTGGGGCCGGGGATCAGGCTGGCCGGAATCTGGTAGATCGCCGACTTGCCAGCCCCGGTGGGCAACACCACCAGGGCGTCACGTCGCTTCATGACCGCGCGCATGGCGGCCAGCTGGTTGGGCCTCAGCGCCTTCCAGCCGAAAAGGCTGCGGGCCGCGCGGCGCAACGTCATCGAATGCGTGGACAGTTTCATCGAGGGCCGGAGGTACCCGAGCCCATGACCGCCGAAACGCATTCAGGCGATCATGGGCAGGGCATCGGCAATGTCCCTGGGTAGCCGGCTCGTCTGATCCGGGGCTCAGCGCAGGCGGGGCAGGACCTCGCGCTGGTACAGGTCGAACAGGCCCTGGTAGTGCGGGCCGGTGTTGGCCACGTACACCTCGTCGAAGCCGGCCTTGGCGTACTTGTCGATCATTTCCAGGTGCGCGTCGACGCTGTTGCCGCAGACGAACGCGTCCCTGACCATCTCCGGCTTGACCAGCTCGGCGGCCTGCTCGAAGTGGCGCGGTGAGGGAAGCACCTGGGACAGCTCGCCCGGCACCCCCGCGTTCGGCCAGCGCTCGTACGCGATGCGCATGCCCTCGTCCTCGCTGTCCGCGTACGCCGCCTTGAAGCCGGCCTGGCACGGCTTGTCGCCGCCGCCGTTCTCGCGGAAGCGCCGGACCATCTCGCCGTCGGGCATGGTGCTCACGTAGCCGTCGCCGATCCGGGCGGCCAGGTCGATGGACTTCGGCCCGAAGCCGGAGACGTAGATCGGCGGGGGAGTGTCGGGCAGCGTGTAGATCCGGGCCTGCTCGACTGTGTAGTGCTTGCCGTGGTGGCTGACGAAGCCGCCGGCCCACAGCGCGCGCAGCACCTCGACGGCCTCCTCCAGCATCTCCAGGCGGACGTCGGCCTGCGGCCAGGCGTCACCGAAGATGTGCTCGTTGAGCGCCTCGCCGGTGCCGACGCCGAGCACGAACCGCCCGCCGTGCAGCACCGCGCTGGTCGCCGCCGCCTGCGCGATCACGGCCGGGTGGATCCGCACGGTCGGGCAGGTCACCGCAGTGGTCACCGGGAGCGAGCAGACCTGGCTGAGCGCGCCGATCATCGACCAGACGAACGGGCTCTGGCCCTGCGCGTCCACCCACGGGTGGTAGTGGTCGGAGATCCACAGCGCCTCGAAGCCGGCCCGTTCGGCACCGCGCGCCTGCTCCAGCAGCTCGGCTGGCGTGAACTCCTCACTGGACAGAAAGTATCCGATCTTCATCGTTTCCCCTTCGGCGCGCGAACCTGCTGATGGGGAATGCCGTACCCCGGGCGGGGTCGGCCACACACGGCTCGCCGGGCCCGGATCGGTGTGCGGCGCTCAGCGTCGACCGAACATCGCCCGGATCGCGGCGAGCAGCAGCAGCGCGCCGACCACCAGGCCGAGCAGGCGTACGCCGGGGATGTCGGCCGGGCTCGTCGCGTCGGCCAGCAGGGCGGGGTCCATCCCCGCACTCTCCCGGGGAGCGGGCCGCCAGGCAACTGTAAGGTTTATTGACTATTGAATCGCCCGGTGTGACCATGGCATGACCGCCTGCCGGTGGCGGTGCGCCGAGGGCGCGCGAGAGATGGGGTACGGGGGCCGCATGAGCGAGCGCGACCAGTGGTTTGACGGGGGCGCACCGACGCCGGTGCTGGAGACAGACCGTCCTGAGGGGGCGGTGTGACCGGGTCCGCCGGGCATCTCCCGGCGCTCGCCTCCGCCGTCCTGCAACCCGGGTTCGTCGGCACCACGCCGCCGCCGTGGGTGTGTCGCTGGCTCGGTGAGGGCCTCGGCGCGGTGGTGCTGTTCGCCCGCAACGTCGTCGACCCCGCGCAGGTGGCGGCACTCACCGCAACGCTGCGCGCGGAGCGGCCGGACGTCATCGTGGCGATCGACGAGGAGGCCGGCGACGTCACCCGACTCGAGTCGGTGCACGGCAGCACCCGGCCCGGCAACTTCGCCCTCGGCGCCGTCGACGACCCGGCGCTGACCGAGGCGGTCGCCCGGGACCTCGGCGTCGAGCTGGCCGCGGCGGGGGTCACCCTCAACTACGCCCCGGACGCCGACGTCAACTCCAACCCGGAGAACCCGGTGATCGGAGTGCGGTCCTTCGGCGCCGACCCGGCGCTGGTCGCCCGACACACCGCCGCCTGGGTACGCGGCCTCCAGGCTGGCGGTGTCGCGGCCTGCGCCAAGCACTTCCCCGGCCACGGCGACACCCGGGTCGACTCACACCATGACCTGCCCCGCATCACCGCCGACCGGGCCCGGCTGGACGCCTGCGAGCTGGCCCCGTTCCGGGCCGCCGTGGCCGCCGGGGCGCAGGCGGTGATGACCGGCCACCTGCTGGTGCCGGCTCTGGATCCGGAGCTGCCTGCCACGCTGAGTCAGCGCATCCTGGGTGGGCTGCTCCGCGACGAGATGGGCTTCTCCGGCGTGGTGGTGACCGACGCGGTGGAGATGCGCGCGGTCGCCGACCGCTACGGCTTCGCCGGGGCGACGGTTCGCGCCCTCGCCGCCGGAGCCGACGCGATCTGCGTCGGTGGCGAACGGGCCGACGAGCAGGCGGTGCGCGAGCTGCGCGACGCCATCGTGGCCGCGGTCGTCTCCGGCGAGCTCCCCGAGGAACGACTCGCCGAGGCGGCCAAGCGGGTCGGGCAACTCGCCGCCTGGACGATGGCCGCCCGCACCGCCGGGTCGGCCGGAGTGCGCGGTGCCGCCGACGTCGGGCTGGTCGCCGCCCGCCGGGCCGTTCGGGTCACCACCGCCCGGGCCGCGGCCGGGGCGCTGCCGTTGACCCGCGCGGCGCACGTCGTCGAGTTCGAGCCGCTGCGCAACATCGCCATCGGCGCGGAGACCCCGTGGGGCATCGGCGCGCCACTGGGCGAGCTGCTGCCCGGCACCAGCACGGTCCGCTACGCCGAGCCCGACGTGCCGGCCGATCCGGGCGCCGGGGCCGGCACCCGCCCACTGGTCCTGGTGGTCCGCGACCTGCACCGGCACGACTGGATGCGCTCCGCCGTGCAACGCGCGCTGGCCGCCCGCCCGGATGCGGTAGTGGTCGAGCTGGGCGTGCCGGAGCTGGTGACCGGGTCGGTGCACCTGGCCACCCACGGCGCGACCCGGGCCAGTGGCTGGGCCGCCGCCGAGGTGCTGACCGGCACCCGCTGAGCCGACCGTCCCGCCTACGGCAGGTCGGCGACCAGGTCGGCGTACTCGGGGTGCTTGTCGATGAACGCGGCCATGAACGGGCACTGCGGCACCACGGTGCCACCCCGGGCGCGGACCTCGTCCAGGGTGCCCCGGATCAACGCGCCACCCACGCCCTTGCCCTGGAAGCCCCGGTCCACCTCGGTGTGGGTGAAGACCAGGACCTCCCCGCGCATCAGGTACGCGGTGAAGCCGGCCAACGCGTCGTCGACCAGGATCTCGAAGCGGTGCTTCGCCGGGTTGTCCTCGACCAGGGTGCTCATCCGGCCATTCTCCCCGTGCTGCCGGCCAGCGCGTCGAGTTCGCCGAGCAACCGGTCCACCTCGTCGGCCGTGTTGTAGTGGTAGATGCTGGCCCGCACCGCGCCGCCGCTGTCCCGCAGACCCATCATCTGGAAGTACTCGTAGGCGTAGTAGTCGCCGACCGACAGGCAGAACCCGGCGGCGCCCAACGCCTCCTGGGTGGCCGCCGGCGACATCCCGGCGACCCGGAACGACACCGTCGGGCAGCGACGGGCCGGCGAGCCGTACACGGTGACCGCCGGCCGCTCGGCCAACCCGGCGAGCAACTGGTCCAGCAGCGCCTCCTCGTGCGCCTGGGCGGCGGCCAGACCGGCCCGCAGCCGCGCCCGCCGGTCCCCGACCGCGTCCGGGTCCAGCCCGGCCAGGTGATCGACCGCCGCGGTCACCCCAGCCAGCAGCGGGAAACTCGGCGTGCCGTACTCGAACCGGTCCGGCACCGCGTCGGAGGACGGCACCAGCTTCGCCGGGTGTAGCGCCGCCCAGTAGGCCGGGTCGGCCACCATCGCCGCCAGGTGCGGCCCGGACCACTTGTACGCGCTGGTCACCAGCACGTCGGCGCCGAGTGAGGTCAGGTCGGTCGGCCCGTGCGGAACGGAGTGCACCCCGTCGACGTGTACGAGCGCGCCGACGGCGTGCGCGATCTTGGCGATCGCCGTCACGTCCGGCATGGTGCCGATGGCGTTGCTGCCGGCGGTCACCGCGACCAGCCGGGTCCGCTCGCCGACCAGGTCGGCGTACTGGGCGGCGGGCAGTTCGCCGGTGTGCCGGTCGACCTCCGCCCAGCGCACCGTCGCACCGGCCGCCTCGGCGGCCTGCACCCACGGCCGGATGTTGGCGTCGTGGTCGAGCCGGGACACCACCACCTCGTCACCCGGGCGCCAGGTCGCGCCGAGCGTGCGGGCCAGGGTGTACGTCAGCGCGGTGGCACTCGGGCCGAGCACCACCCCGGCCGGGTCGGCGCCGAGCAGGTCGGCCACCGCCGAGCGGGTCTCGGCCACCAGCTCCAACGACCGGCGGCCCGGTACGTTGGCGGCGCTGCGGTTGCCGACCGCCGCGCGCATGGCGTCGGCGACCGCGTCGATCACACCGGCGGCGGTCTGGGTGCCCCCGGCCCCGTCGAAGTGGACGAAGCCCTCGGTCAGGGCGGGGTACGCGGCCCGGGTGCGGGCGATGTCGAACGGCATGTCCCGGACCCTAGCCGGTGCTCCCGCGACCCCGTCCAGCCACCGGCTGATCACCGATCGACTGTGACATCGCGGGCGTCTCGTACTCTTGGCGAGGTGACGAACCGACCCGCCACCATGCCCATGCCCACCGTCCGCCGCGCCGCCGGTCTGTTCGCCGGTCTGGCGCTCGGCATCGCCGTGCTCGCCGGCTGCAGCTCCCAGGGCGCCTCCACAGACTGTTCGGTGGACGCCTGCACCGTCACCTTCGATCGGGGTGTCGACGCGAGGACCACCATCCTGGGCGTCGAGGCCAAGCTGGTCGGCGCCGAGGGTGACCAGGTGACCGTCGAGGTCGCCGGCGAACAGCTCACCCTCACCACCGGCCAGCAGGCCGCCGAGGCCGGGGGTTTCGGGGTGACCCTGGACAGCGTGACCGACCAACAGGTCAAGATTCGCGTAGCGCGTAACCCGGGCAGCTGACCTGGGCGGGCGGCGGTGGCCGACGTTTGAGAATCTTCGCAATCGGAGATTGTGACGCCATGTCACTTACCCGTAGCGCCGAAGCCACCGCCTCCCGTACGGCGGACAGCCGGTGGCTGGAACTCCTCGCCCGGGCCGGCTTCATCGGCTACGGCATCGTCCACCTCCTCTTCGCCTGGCTGGCATTGCAGATCGCCTTCGACAAGTCGTCCGACGACGGCGACCAGTCCGGCGCGCTGCGTACCCTCTCGTCACAGCCCCTCGGTAAGTTCCTGGTCATCGCCGTCGCGGTCGGCCTGCTCGCGATGGCGATCTGGCAGGCGCTGGAGGCGGCGGTCGGGCACCGCGCCGAGCGGGGCAAGGAGCAGGTCATCGAACGGCTCGCCTCGGCCGGCCGGACCATCGTCTACCTCTACTTCGCCTGGACCGCGTTCAAGGTCTTCAAGGACGCCGGGTCGAACAGCGCCGACCAGCAGGAGGCGCTGACCGGCAAGCTGATGACCTCCAGCGGTGGTCGCTGGCTCGTCGGCCTGGCCGGGCTGGTGCTCGCCGCGATCGGTGTCGGCCTGGTCATCTACGGCGCCCTCAAGAAGTTCGAGAAGCACCTGAAGACCGGTGAGATGAGCCCGAAGACCCGCCAACTGGCCCGCCGGCTCGGCATGGCCGGATACGTGGCCAAGGGCGTCGCGTACGGCATCGCCGGTCTGCTGGTCATCGTCGCGGCCGTGAACTACGACCCGGAGAAGGCCCGTGGTCTGGACGCCGCGCTGCACACCCTGCGTGAGCAGTCGTACGGCACCTTCCTGCTGACCCTGGTCGCCCTGGGCATCGCCGCCTTCGGCGTCTACTGCTTCCTCCAGTCCCGGTACCGCAAGGTCTGAGCTGGTCGATACCACGGTCGTCGGGCACTCTTGGGCTTTTGCCCGGAGTGCCCGACGCCTGGTCGAAGGGGAGCACCGAAGCCTTGCAGAACTATGTCGAAACGGCCGTCGCCGCGCTCGTCGCGGCGGCGGTCGCCCTGTTCCTGGTCGAGGTCGTCCACCGGCTGACCCGGCGGTTCGGCCGTCGCTCGCTGTTGATGACCGAGCTGACCGACCACGCGCACCGCCCGTTCCAGGTCGCCGGGACGGTCCTCGCCGTGCAGTTCGCCGTCCGTTTCAGCACCGGGTACGCGGTCGGCGAGAGCTGGCGCCGCCTGCTGCTGCACCTGCTCGTCCTCGCCGTCATCGCCACCGCGGCCTGGCTGGTGGCCTCGCTGCTGGTCGTCGTAGAGGACACCGCGCTGGCGCGGTTCCGGGTCGACGTGCCGGACAACCGGCACGCCCGGCGGGTCCGGACGCAGGTGGTGATGCTGCGCCGGCTGACCATCGCGGTGATCGTCATCCTGACCATCGGCGTGATGCTGATGACGTTCCCCAGCGTGCGGGGCATCGGCGCCGGTGTGCTGACCTCGGCCGGTGTGGTCGGTGTGGTGGCCGCGCTCGCCGCCCAGAGCCTGCTCGGCAACGTGTTCGCCGGCCTCCAGCTCGCGTTCAGCGACGCCGTCCGGCTCGATGACGTGGTCGTCGTCGAGGGGGAGTGGGGTCGGATCGAAGAGCTGACCCTCAGTTATGTGGTCGTGCAGATCTGGGACGACCGGCGGTTGATCCTGCCCACCTCGTACTTCACCAGCAAGCCGTTCCAGAACTGGACGCGGACCGAGGCGGCGGTGCTCGGCACCGCCGAGTTCGACGTGGACTGGGCGGTGCCGGTGCAGACGATGCGCGAGGAGCTTCGCCGCATGGTCGAGGGCACCGAGCTGTGGGACGGCCGGGTCTGCGTCCTTCAGGTCACCGACGCCACCGGCGGGATGGTACGAATGCGCGCGCTGGTCAGCGCCGCCGACGCGGGCAGCCTGTGGGACCTGCGCTGCCTGGTCCGCGAGCATCTGGTGGCCTGGATCCGGGACAACCGCCCGACCGCGATGCCCCGGATGCGCACCGAGCTGGGCGACTCCAGCAGCAACCTGCCCTGGCAGTGGGTGCAGCCGAGGCGGCCGGCACGCCGCCTGTCGGAGACCGAGGCACCGGACGACGCTCGCGTCTTCGGTGGCAGCGACGACGGCGACGCCCGCAGTGAAGCCTTCGTGGGCCCCGAAGAAACCCGCCCCTGACCGGTCCGCGCCCGGCCGCCGCGTCGCGCCGCCCGAGTGCTGCCCGCAGGACCGTGGCGATCATGGACTTGCCGGGCCGGTGCGCCCGGTTTGTCCACGTCAACCTCATGATCACCGCTGCGCGACCGGGGTTGGTGGTCCGTTGCGGGAGGTTTGGTCGGGCTTGGGTGGGGGATGTGCTGCCGGACGTCTCTGGCGTGATCAGGGTGGGACGGTGCGCCGGTCCTCGGCGCGGCGTCCCGACAACGCGGACGGTGAGCTGCTCGGTGCGCTTTAGGATTGACGGGCGGCGACTCCGGGCATACAGCGCGGTGATGAGGAAAGGAGGACAGCATGGCTGACGTGGCGAACGCCCGCACATCCCAGAACGGGAGCGAGCCCTCCACCGCCGAGTTGGTGCAGCGGGCCACCGAGCAGGTCTCCCGTCTCGTACGGGACGAACTGGCGCTGGCCCGAGCGGAGTTGACCGAGAAGGGCAAGCACGCGGGCATTGGCATCGGGCTCTTCGGCGGCGGCGGCGCACTGGCGTTCTACGGCCTGGGCGCGTTGGTCGTCACGGCGATCCTGCTGCTCGACCTGGTGTTGCCCGCCTGGGCCGCCGCGCTGATCGTGGCGGTCGCCTGTTTCCTGGTGGCCGGCATCCTTGCCCTGGTGGGCAAGAAGCAGGTCAGCCGTGCGGTCCCACCGATGCCGGAGGCGACGGTCCGCAGCCTCCGGGCCGACATGGACACCGTCACCGCCGCGGTGAAGGACAGGGGGCGGCAATGACCGGCAACGGGACCGGCGACACGGAGGCGCTCCGCGAGGAGATCCGCCGCACCCGGGTCGAGTTGGGCGAGACGATGGAGGCGCTGGCCGCCAAGGCCGACGTCAAGGCGCGCCTGAAGGTTTCCGCCGAGCAGGCGAAGGAGCGGATGCGCGAGCAGGCGGCGCAGACCGTCGCCCGGGTTCGCGGGCAGGCCGTGCGTGGTGCCGGAATGGCCCGCGCACAGGCCTACGAGAAGGGTGAGTTGGTGCGCGCACAGGCGCACGACAAGGGCGAGTTGATGCGACGCAACCCGGTGCCGTGGGCGGCGATCGCTGCCGGTGCGGTGGCCACCGTGGTGGTGCTGATGATCGTGCGGGGGAGGCGTAGGTGAGCAGAAACATCGGCAGGGTCGCATACCGGCCGGTCGGCGTGTTGTTGGGTATCGCCGCGGGCACGGTGGCCGGGGCGATCTTCCGGCAGGTCTGGAAGGTCACCGCGGGCGACGGTGAGGCACCCAACGCCATCGACGAGGATCGCGGCTGGGGCGAGATCCTGGCCGCGGCGGCGTTGCAGGGGGCCATCTTCGCGGTCGTCCGGGCCGCTGTGGACCGGGGCGGCGCGGTCGGCGTCCGCCGGATGACCGGCAGCTGGCCGGACTGACCACACAGCGACTTCAGCCCCCTTCCCGCATCGATGGGAAGGGGGCTTTCGCATGGCTTCGGACGCCGCCCAGCGGAACTGAGGCATCCGTCAGGTCACATGTCGGAGAAATTCGTCGGAGAGGTCGTGACAGACTTTTTACCTCCGTGATTTGCTGGTCCCCGCTGTTGCGAGATGGCGTGGGTTGAGAGAAGTCTCCTTCGTGGGGCCGCCTCAGGCACCGCCGCTCGAAAACGGCCAATCGGCCGGACGGCGTGCGCGGCCGCCAGTTTTTCGAGGGAGATACACATGGCTCAGGGAACCGTGAAGTGGTTCAACGCTGACAAGGGCTTCGGCTTCATCACCGTCGATGGTGGGGGTGCTGACGTGTTCGTCCACTTCTCGGCCATCCAGACCAGCGGCTACCGCTCGCTGGAGGAGAACCAGCGGGTGGAGTTCGAGATCGCTCAGGGTCAGAAGGGCCCGCAGGCTGAGCAGGTCCGTCCCATCTGAGTGAGATGGCCGGCCCCCCGCCGGTCAGTGGGACGGTCCGGCACAGGGCCGTTGAAAAGCCCCGCATCCTTCCAGGGATGCGGGGCTTTTCCGTGCCAGGCCACCAGGGCCAGTTGGTCAGCGTCGGCGGCGCGAGCGCAGGCCGAGCCAGAGCACCACCAGCCCGACCAGTGCCACGATCGGGCCGATCACCGCCCAGATCTTCTGGTCGGTCATCACGCTGCCGCTGACATAGCCGAGGCCCTGCACCGTCCACACGGCACCGATCACGACGGCCAGCAGGCCGAGGGTGAGCGAAAGCCAGCCCCTCATCGCGTCCCCTCTCCGACACCCGAGGCGGCGCGTCGCCCTCCAGCATGGTCGGCCGGGTGGCGCGACGCGAGCACCCCGGGCGTGCGGGTCACCACCGGTCGTGCACCTGCGGGCGGATCAGCTCGTCGTAGGTCTCGCGTACGGCTGCCAGTTGGTCGTCGCTCAGCGACGACAGGTCCGCCGCAGCGGCGTTGCGCCGGGCCTGGTCAGCGTCGCGGGCACCGGGGATGACCACGGTGACGCCCGCCTGGTCGAGCACCCAGCGCAACGCGAACTGCGCCATCGTGCGGTCCGCGTCGACCAGCGGCGCCAGCCGGCGTACGGCGGCGAGGCCCTGCGCGAAGTCGACGCCGGAGAACGTCTCGCCGACGTCGAAGGCCGCGCCGGTGCGGTTGAAGTTGCGGTGGTCGTCGGCGGCGAACTCGGTGTTCTCGTCGTACCGGCCGGAGAGCAGGCCGCTGGCCAGTGGCACCCGGGCGATGATGCCCACGCCGGCCGCCGCGGCTGCTGGCAGGACGCGCTCCAGCGGCTTGTGGCGGACCGCGTTGAGGATGATCTGGACGCTCGCCACGCCCGGCCGGGCGATCGCGGTGAGGGCCTGGTCGCAGGTCTCGACGCTGACCCCGTACCCGGCGATGGCCTTCTCGGCGACGAGGGTGTCGAGGCCGTCGAAGACCTCGTCGGAGGAGAACACGGCGGTGGGCGGGCAGTGCAGCTGGACGAGGTCCAGCGTGTCCATGCCCAGGTTGGCTCGGGAGCGGTCGGTCCACTGCCGGAAGTTGGCCAGGGTGTACGCCTCCGGCCGCTGCTCGACGCGGCGGCCCATCTTGGTGGCGACGGTGAGCCCGGCGTCGGGTCGGGAGCGCAGGAAGCGGCCGATCAGCTGCTCGCTGCGACCGTCGCCGTACACGTCGGCGGTGTCGAGGAAGGTGACTCCGGAGTCCACGGCGGCGGCGAGCACCGCCATCGCGTCGCCCTCGCTGACGGTGCCCCAGTCGGCGCCGAGCTGCCAGGCGCCCAGGCCGACCGCGCCGACGGTCCGGCCGAGCCGGTTGAAGCTGCGCTGTTCCATGCCCCGAGCCTAGTGATCGGGTTGCCGGCCTGCCACGCGAGCCGTATCTTGAAACAAGACGGACGTACGGTTTGGGAGGCTGCGATGTGGGACCCGACCACCTACCTGCGCTTCGGCGACGAGCGGTCCCGGCCGTTCCACGACCTCGTCGCGCGGATCCCCGCCGAGCGGCCCCGGGCCGTGGTCGACCTCGGCTGCGGCCCTGGCCAGCTCACCGCCACCCTCGCCCAGCGCTGGCCGACCAGCCGGGTGCGCGGCCTGGACTCCTCACCCGAGATGATCGACAGGGCCGCCGCCCTCGGCACTCCCGTCGACTTCGCGGTCGCCGACCTGCGCGACTGGCGTCCGACCGGCGACGAGGACGTGGTGGTCAGCAACGCCGCGCTCCAGTGGGTGCCGGGTCACCAGGAGCTGCTGCGCAGCTGGGCCGGCGAGCTGCCCGCCGGGGGGTGGCTGGCCCTGCAGGTTCCCGGCAACTTCGCCGCCCCGTCGCACCGCGCCCTGCGCGAGGTCGCCGACCAGCCGGCCTGGCGGGCCGAGATCGCCCCGCTGCTGCGCGCGGACCCGGTCGACGACCCGGCCGACTACGCGGCGCTGCTGACCGCCGCCGGCTGCGCCGTGGACGCCTGGGAGACTACCTACGTGCACCTGCTGCCGGCTCGGCCCGCCGCCGAGCACCCGGTGCTGACCTGGATGGAAGGCACCGCGCTGCGCCCGGTCCGGGCCGCGCTGGACGCCGCCGGCTGGTCGGCCTTCCGGGCCGAGCTGGGGGTACGACTCACCGCGGCGTACCCGGTGCGGCAGGGTCAGGTGTACTTCCCGTTCCGCCGCGTCTTCGTCGTCGCCCGCACCGGCGACCATGCCCAGGAGAACCCGTGACCGACCTGCCCACCTTCATCGCCGGCCTGCCCAAGGTGGAGCTGCACGTGCACCACGTCGGCTCCGCCTCGCCCCGGATCGTCGCCGAGCTGGCAGCCCGCCATGAGGGACGCACCCCCGTGCCGGCCGACCCGGAGGCGCTCGCCGCCTACTTCGAGTTCCGTGACTTCGCGCACTTCATCGAGGTCTACCTGAGTGTGGTGGACCTCATCCGCGACCCGGAGGACGTCTGGATCCTCACCCACGAGGTGGCCCGGGAGCTGGCACGCCAACAGGTCCGGTACGCGGAGCTGACCATCACCCCGTACTCGCACGTGAGCCGGGGCATCCCCGCGCCGGCGTTCTGCGAGGCGATCGAGGACGCCCGCCGGCGTGCCCTGGCCGACTTCGGCCTCGAACTGCGCTGGTGCTTCGACATCCCCGGCGAGGCGGGTCTGCCCTCCGCCGAGGAGACGCTGCGCATCGCCCTGGAGGAACGCCCGGACGGGCTGGTCAGCTTCGGTCTGGGTGGCCCGGAGATCGGCGTGCCCCGACCGCAGTTCCGGCCCTACTTCGACCAGGCCCGCGCGGCCGGCCTGCGCTCGGTGCCGCACGCCGGGGAGACCACCGGGCCGCAGACGATCTGGGACGCGCTGAACGAGCTGGGCGCCGAGCGCATCGGGCACGGCATCTCCGCCGCACAGGACCCGGAGCTGCTCACACACCTGGCCGAGCGGCAGATCGGGATGGAGATCTGCCCGACGTCCAACGTACGGACCCGGGCGGTGGCCAGCCTCGACGAACACCCGCTGCCCCAGCTGGTCGAGGCCGGGCTGCTGGTCACCATCAACTCCGACGACCCGCCGATGTTCGGCACGACCCTCAACGACGAGTACGCGGTGGCGGCCCGTCTGCTCGGGGCCGGTCGCGAGGGTCTGGCCGGGCTGGCCCGCAACGCGGTGACCGCGTCCTTCCTCGACCCCGCCGGCAAGCAGCGGATCAGCGCCGAGATCGACGCGTACCTCGCCACCGCCGGCTGAGCTGGGCGGCCGGAGCGCGGCTGAGCCGCTGGGCCGTTCGGGGGAGCGGGGCGCGCGGCGGGAGCGTGGGTGTGGGGGGACCTGAGACTCCCGCCGCGCGCGCGGCTTCACCGGCCGGGGGTGCGTGGTGCGCTCGACCGGTGAAACTGGTGGGTTCGTGCACTGATCCTGTCAGCCCGAAGCCGGTCACACGCGATCGTTAACCGCGATCTAAGGAAGACTTGCGCCAACCCACAACCCGGGCCGTTGCGGTCACTCGTCGGTGGGGCGCTGGCGGGGCCAGCGACGTCCGCTGGACTTCGTGTCCCGGGCGTCGCGGGCCATCCGGCCGACCAGACCGAAGCGGCTCACCTGCCGGGGCGTCGCCTCCGGGTCGGCGAGCAGCATCACCACGCTGGCCCCGCCCAGCCGGGCGCGGTCGATGCTCACCGACCCGTTGGCCTGCAAGGCCACCCGCTTGGCGATGTCCAGCCCCAGCCCGGTCGAACCCTGGTCGCTGGTGCCGCGGCGCAGCGCCCGGTCCGGGTTGGTGATGCCGGGCCCGGCGTCGTCGATCCGGATCGCCACGTAACCGTCCCGTCGGGACACGGCCACCTCGAACGCGGTGCCCTGCGGCGTGTAACGGAAGACGTTGCCGATGACCGCGTCCAGCGCTGCGGCCAGCTCGGCCCGCGGCACCGGCGCCGGGATGCGCAACTGCGCGCCGTTCACCCGGTGCGGCCGGTTCTGGTCGCCGGCCAGGGCCGCCCAGAACACCATCCGGTCCCGGACCACCTCGCTGACGTCGCACATCGCCGGACCGGCCTCGTGCGCCACTGACTTGCGGGTCGTCTTGATCAGCACGTCGATCTCACCCTCCAGGGTGACGATCGCCTGGCGGATCCGCCGGATGCCCCGGAGCCGGTCCAGCTCCGCCGGGCTGAACGAACCCACGCTGGTGTCGTCGGACTCCAACGCCTCCGCGTCCAACCGCAGCACCGTCAACGGGGTACGCAGACGGTGCGACAGGTCGGCCACCAGCTCCCGCTCATCGGTGCGGGCCGCGTCGAGCCGGTCCGCCATCCGGTTGAAGGCGTACCCGGCCTCGGCCAGCTCGCGGGGACCGGTCGGCTCCACCCGTACGCCCAGGTCGCCGTCGCCGATGGACAGTGCGGCCTTCACCAGACCTCGGGTCGAGTCCACCGCGCGGGCGGCGACCCGGTCGACAACCAGCACCGCCGCGCCGGCCATCGCCGCGCCGACCGCGAACAGCAGCAACCAGGTGCCGCCGGCACCCTCGCCCAGCGTCGAATCCGGGAGGAACACCTCGACCACGGCCGTCCGGTCACCGAGGACCACCGGGTCGAGCCGGACCACACCGCCGTCGACGTCCACCACCAGCGACCGCCGGTCGGCACGGGCTCGGTCCAGGTCACTGCCACTGGCCCGGCCCGCGGACTCGTCCAGACCCAACCCGTGCACCACCGGCCGGGTCTGGGCACCCTCGGCGCTGGCCACCACGGCACGCTCGACGACCGTCGGGTCGGTGCTGACCGCCAGCGCGCCGGTCACCAGCGCGCTGCGCCGGGCGGCGTCGGCGATCGCCTCGTCCCGGCTCTGCTCACGCAGGCTGAGGCCGAGGGGGATCAGGAACGCGAGCGCGACGAGACTGCACATGCCGGCCGTGAGCAGGGCCAGCGCCGTCCTCAGTCCGGTGCCACCAGCCGGAACCCGACCCCCCGCACGGTGCGCAGGTAACGCGGCTTCGCCGCGGACTCGCCCATCTTTCTGCGGAGCCAGTACAGGTGAACGTCGATGGTCTGATCCTCGCCGACCGATGGCTGCCGCCATACCTCCTCCAAGAGTTCCCGGCGGGACACTACCCGCCCAGGTCGCGCGGCGAGATACGCCAGCAGGTCAAATTCCTTGCGGGTCAGCGCCAGTGGCTCCCCGTCGAGCTGGGCACTGCGTTCGCCCACGTCCACCTTGAGCCCGCCGACGCTGTGCACAGCGGGTTGCACCGTCCGGCTGGCCCGCCCGGCCCGGCGCAGCACTGTGGTGATCCGCGCGTCCAGGTGCGCCCCGGTGAACGGCTTGACCATGTAGTCGTCCGCGCCGGCACGCAGCAGCTTGACCACCGACTGCTCGTCGTCGCGGGCGGTGGCGATGATGATCGGGACGTCGGTGATGCCGCGCAGCATCCGCAGCGCGTCCGAGCCGTCCAGGTCCGGCAGACCCAGGTCGAGCACCACCAGGTCGGGCGTCTCCGCGGCGACCCGGCGCAGCGCATCCAACGCCGTACCCACGGCGTGCACGGCATGCCCCCGGTCGGTGAGGGACCGCAGCATCGCACCGCGTACGACGTGATCGTCTTCGACCAGGAGCACGGAGGCCACGACAAGACCGTACTGGGCCTGGCAAGTTGATCGCGTTGCGACGTGCCTGGCGAGGGGGCAAGCTGGTACGACGATGTCGTTCACCCTGTTCGCCGATGCCCGCCTGGCACTCGCCCGGGACAGCCTCGCCGGTCTCTCCACCGGCGACGCGCTCGGCGCTCAGTATTTCCTGCCGGGGTCGGCACCTGCGGATCTCACCCCGCAGGCGTTGCCGCCGTCGCCCTGGGAGTGGACCGACGACACCGAGATGGCCTGCTCGGTCCTCGCCGAGCTCGCCGACTCCGGCAGCATCGACCGGGACCGGCTGGCCCTGGCCTTCGCCGAGCGCTGCGAGCCGCGCCGGGGCTACGGCGCCGGCGCGACGCTGATCCTCCGGCTGATCCGCACCGGCACCCCGTGGCCGCTGGCCGCCGCCTCCGCGTTCGACGGTCAGGGCTCCTGCGGCAACGGCGCGGCCATGCGGGTCGGTCCGCTGGGCGCGTACTTCGCCGACTCGACCGCGCGTGCCGCAGCCCAGGCCCGCTCCTCGGCCGAGGTGACGCACGCGCACCCCGAGGGCATCGCCGGCGCCGTCGCGGTCGCTGTCGCCGCCTCGTTGGCCGCCCGAGCCCGCCTCGACGGGCACCGGCCAGCCCCGGAGCGGCTGCTCGCCGGGATCGCCGCCGCGCTCGATCCGGGCACCGAGGTGCACCGGAGCGTGAACCGGGCAGCCGGGCTGCTCGGCCGGCCACTGCCCCAGGTGGTGGCGGCGCTCGGCAACGGCTCCCGGGTGACCGCGCAGGACACCGTCGGGTTCACGCTCTGGGTGGCCGCCACCCACCTCGACGACTATCCGACGGCGATCCGGACGTGCGTGCGGGCGGGTGGGGACGTGGACACCACGTCCGCCATCGCCGGGGCGGTGGTGGCGGCGTACACCGGCGTCGGCACCTCCGGGGGCGTGCCCGAGCCGTGGCTGGCCGCCCGCGAGCCGCTACCCACCTGGCTGCCCTGACCACCCGGCTGGCCTGGACCGCCGCCCGGCCTGGCCGCCCGGGTCATGATCGACTCGGGTTTCTGCAGATCGGGGTGTCCGTGCCGCGTTGATGCCGCGGTTTCCGGGAACCCGAGTGGATCACCGAGATGACGCGGAAACGGCGGGCGTCGGGGTCTGGTCCTGGTCCGTGCGGCCGGTGACCTCGGCGAGCGTCGGGGTCTGGTCCTCGTCCGCTCCGCCGGTCACCTCGGCCAGTGCGGTGGCCTCGCCCGGGTCGCGTCGGCGCCACCGGCTGACCAGCCAACCGATCGCCGCGCCGCCGCCCAGGCCGGCCAGCAGGCCGGCGGCCAACATCCCGTCGGCGCTGCCGGACTCCTCGTCCGCGCCAGTGGCCGGGGCGTCGGCACCGCTGTCCGCAGCGGCTGGCGCACCGGCCGCCGGACCGCCGTGCCCGCCGTGTGCGGCCTGACCCGCCGCGCCGGGCGCCGCCGGCAGCAGGGTGAGCGCCGGGGCCCGGTGCGGGCCGGCGGCGTCCGCCCACCGGACCACAGTGCCATCGGCGTACGTCTGGACCACCTCGAAGGTGAGCCGCTCCGCCTGCGGCATCGGCCCCATGGACAGCGCCAGCCGGGCCGGGCCGGGATCGCTCTCGCCCACCCGGACCCAGGTCACCGCAGTGGTCACCGTGCTCACGCCGGACGAGTGGATGCCGGCCACCGGCTTGTCCAGGGTGCGGGAGCTGATCCGGGGCGCCCAGCCGTTCACCGACATCGGGTAGACCTCGGCGATCGGCGCGTCGGTCGGCAACCGGACCTCGATCTGGTTGGTCTTCGTGCCGGCCCGCTCCTCCGGCACGCTGAACTCCAGGCGTACGGCGTCGCCCTGCCGGGCCTCCGTGGGGGTGGTCGTCACGTCCACCGCGTGCGCCGTGCCGGGCCAGAGCAGCAGCCCGGCGGCGGTCAGCGCGGTCACCGCCGTGATCCGCCGTCGGCGCTCGCCGCCGTACGTGCTCGCCATCTCGTGCCCCCATCCGTGTCCGCGCGACCGGCACCGGTTCCGGCCACACTCAGTAGTTCGGCTGCGAGGCGCGAAAGGTTCAACGCGGACGTGAGGAAGGTGCCCTTCCCGGTCGAGGGTGGGGCGACCGATAGCATCGGCAGGAGCCGAGGATCGGCACCGTTTCGTACCACTTGGAGGAGTCACCGTGTCCGCACCCCGTACCCCCGCCGTGGCCGACCCTGTCGTCGTCGCCGCCGGGACGACGGCGGCCGACGCGGTGGCCGCGGCCGGACTGCCCGCGAACGGCCCCAAGGCGATCGTCGTGGTCCGTGACCCGCAGGGCCAGTTGCGCGACCTGGACTGGTCGCCGGCCGAGGAGACCGTCGTCGAGCCGGTCAGTCTGGACTCGCCCGACGGGCTGAACGTGCTGCGCCACTCCACCGCGCACGTGCTCGCCCAGGCAGTGCAGGACATCTTCCCCGAGGCCAAGCTGGGCATCGGCCCGCCCATCGAGAACGGCTTCTACTACGACTTCGACGTCGACAAGCCGTTCCAGCCCGATGACATCAGCAAGCTCGAGAAGCGCATGCAGGAGATCATCAAGTCCGGGCAGCGGTTCCGTCGCCGCCGGTTCGACAGCCTGGACGAGGCACGCTCCGAGCTGGCCGACGAGCCGTTCAAGCTAGAGTTGATCGAGGTCAAGGGCGAGGGCCTGGACACCGACGAGGTGATGGAGGTGGGCGGCGGCGAGCTGACCATCTACGACAACCTCGACGCCAAGGAGGACAAGGTCTGCTGGTCGGACCTGTGCCGGGGCCCGCACCTGCCGACCACCCGCCTGATCGGCGCGTTCAAGCTGATGCGCTCGGCCGCCGCCTACTGGCGTGGGTCGGAGAAGAACCCGCAGTTGCAGCGGGTGTACGGCACCGCGTGGCCGACCCGCGACGAGCTCAAGGCGTACCTGAAGCTGTTGGAGGAGGCCGCCCGGCGCGACCACCGCAAGCTCGGCGCGGACCTCGACCTGTTCAGCTTCCCCGACGAGATCGGCTCCGGCCTGGCGGTCTTCCACCCCAAGGGCGGCATCATCCGCCGCGAGATGGAGCACTACTCCCGCCAGCGGCACGAGCAGGCGGGGTACGAGTTCGTCAACACCCCGCACATCTCCAAGGCGCAGCTGTTCCAGACCTCCGGTCACCTGCCGTACTACGCGGACACCATGTTCCCGCCCATGCAGCTGGAGGGCGCGGACTACTACCTCAAGGCGATGAACTGCCCGATGCACAACCTGATCTTCAGGTCGCGCGGGCGGTCGTACCGGGAGCTGCCGCTGCGGATGTTCGAGTTCGGCACTGTCTACCGGTACGAGAAGTCCGGCGTCGTGCACGGCCTGACCCGGGTCCGTGGCCTGACCCAGGACGACTCGCACATCTACTGCACCCGTGAGCAGATGGCCGGGGAGCTGTCCGCGCTGCTCAGCTTCGTGCTGGACCTGCTGCGCGACTACGGCCTGGACGACTTCTACCTGGAGCTGTCGACCCGGGACGACTCGCCCAAGTTCATCGGGGCCGAGGAAGACTGGGCCGAGGCGACCGAGGCGCTGCGGACCGCCGCCGCGACCTCCGGTCTGGACCTGGTGCCCGACCCGGGCGGCGCGGCGTTCTACGGGCCGAAGATCTCCGTGCAGGCGCGGGACGCGATCGGCCGGACGTGGCAGATGTCCACCATCCAGGTCGACTTCAACCAGCCGGAGCGGTTCGGGTTGGAATACCAGGCCGCCGACGGCACCCGCCAGCGTCCCGTCATGATCCACCGGGCGTTGTTCGGGTCGATCGAGCGGTTCTTCGGGGTGCTCACCGAGCACTACGCGGGCGCGTTCCCGGCCTGGCTGGCGCCGGTGCAGGTGGTGGGCATCCCGATCCGGGAGGACCACACCGACTACCTGCACGGTTTCGTCGCGGCGCTGCGCGCCGAGGGGATCCGGGCCCAGGTGGACGCGGGTGACGACCGGATGCAGAAGAAGATCCGTACGGCGCAGCAGCAGAAGATCCCGTTCATGGTGATCGCCGGTGACGACGACGTGGCCGCGGGCACTGTCTCCTTCCGCTACCGCGACGGCTCGCAGCGCAACGGGGTGCCGGTCGCCGAGGCGGTGACCCACGTGCTGGACGTGGTCAGCTCGCGTACCAACATCGGCCCCTCGGCGGCCGCGGAGTAGCACCGCCCGCGCGGTCGCGCGCCCGCCGCAAGATCGCGCTCGATCCAGGAAGTAGTGGCCTCCCCGGCGTGGGGAGGCCACTACTTCCATTTTTGGGCGCGATCATCGCCCGGAGGCCGACGCCAGGAGTCGGCGCCTGCCGTCAGATGCCGCAGTTCGGTGCTGACCAGCCGCCGACCGCCGCCACGTGGGTGTGGTCGTTGTGGTCCGGGTAGCCGGGGCCGAGGATCTGCCCGAAGCCGTGGTAGCGGGCCTGCTGGGCCAGCCGGCAGAAGGACGGGGACCCGACCAGGTCGACCCCGTCACCGTAGAGGTGTCGACTGTTCGACGCCCCGCCGACCGCGCTGTTGCAGGTGTAGCTGCGGAAGCTGCTGCTGATCGCGATGTTCACGTCCCCGAGGGCGTGCCGCATGGCCTGGAGCTTCCACATCGACACGAGCGCGTTGAACCGCGCGGTGCTCGCCGAGACCGCGCCGCCGGCCCAGGTGCTGTTGCAGTTGTTCAGCTCGGCGTAGCTGAAGTTGACCGGTGTGCAGTCGTCGTCCTGGAGGGCGTAGAGCCGGTTGAACGTCTGCGCGCCGGCGACGCCGTCCGCCGACATCCCGTACGCCTGCTGGAAGCGGATGACCGCGGACCGGGTGGCCGGGCCGAACGCGCCATCGATGGTGAGCACGGCGCCATAGGCGGGGTAGCCGGCGACCCGGATCTGGAGTTGCCGGACGTCTTCGCCGGACATCCCCTGGGACAGGGCGCGACCCCAGGTGTAGCAGCCGTCCGCCTGTGCGGCGCCGGCAGTGAGGGTGACGCCGGCCACTGTGGTGGCGGCAGTCAGGGCGAGTGCCGCGAGGAGCCGGCCGAGCCGTCGGATCATGGAGCCCTCCATCAATGCATGGAAGTTCTTGGATGCAGAAAGTTTCAGGTTTAGGCATTGATCCGTCAAGAACTTGCAGCAAAGAGTTTTCCCGACAGCGGGTGTCGCGGCCCGCCTGGGTGGCTCCGTAGGATCGGCTCGTGACAGGGGCGGAACGGCACACGGACATCGACGGCATGGCGGACGGTCTGGAGCGGCTCTGGACGCCGCACCGGATGACCTACATCTCCGGCGAGGACCGCCCGGCCGAGGGCTACGAGAAGCCGACCGGCTGCCCGTTCTGCCGGGCCCCCAAGCTGCCGCCGGAGGAGAGCCTGGTGGTGGCCCGTGGCGAGCACGTCTTCGTGGTGCTCAACCTCTACCCGTACAACCCAGGCCACCTGCTCGTCTGCCCCTACCGGCACGTCGCCGACTACACCGACCTGGACGTGCCGGAGACCACCGAGCTGGCGTCGTACACCCAGACCGCGATGCGGGTGATCCGCAAGGTGAGCAACGCGCACGGCTTCAACCTGGGCATGAACCAGGGCGGGGTGGCCGGCGCCGGCATCGCCGCGCACCTGCACCAGCACGTGGTGCCGCGCTGGGGCGGTGACGCGAACTTCATGCCGGTGATCGGCCGCACCAAGGTCCTGCCGCAACTGCTCGGTGACACCCGCGACCTGCTGGCCCGCGCCTGGCCGTCCTGACCGCCGCCGGAGCGCGAGGGCCGCGCCGGTCCGGCTAGTCGGCGCGCAGCAGCGCGGCGTACGGCTCGATGATCACACCGCCGATGTCCACACCCAGCCGTCGCATGGCGTCGATCATCCCGCACCCCACCGGTGGGTGCGCATCCTCAATTCCGCCTCGGGATCTGCTACGCCCCGACCCGGCGAAGGTGGCACGATCGGCCGATGGCAGTCACGACACGGACGTTGGGACGCAGCGGCATCGAGGTCAGCGCCCTCGGCATGGGGTGCTGGGCGATCGGCGGCCCCTGGGCGGAGGGCGCCCAACCGCTGGGCTGGGGCGCGGTCGACGACGACGAGTCCGTGCGGGCGGTACGCCGGGCGCTCGACGAGGGCATCACCCTCTTCGACACCGCCGACACGTACGGAGCCGGGCACAGCGAGCGGGTGCTCGGCCGCGCGCTCGCCGGCCGCCGGGACGAGGCCGTGATCGCCACCAAGTGGGGTTACACCTTCGACGAGGCGAGCCGACAGGCCACCGGGGAGGACGCGTCGCCCGCGTACCTGCGCCGGGCCGTCACGGACTCGCTGCGCCGGTTGGGCACTGACCGGATCGACCTCTACCAGCTGCACCTGGCCGACCTGCCGGTGCCGCGGGCGCAGGCGCTCATTGGCACCTGCGAGGACCTGGTCACCGAGGGCCTGATCCGGGCGTACGGGTGGAGCACCGACCGTCCCGACCGGGCCACCGCGTTCGGGCAGGCCGCCGCCGGTGCCACCGCCGTGCAGCACACCCTGTCGGTGCTGCGGGACGCTCCCGAACTGCTCGCCGTCTGCGACAAGTACGACCTGGCCAGCGTCAACCGGGGCCCGCTGGGGATGGGTCTGCTCACCGGCAAGTACTCGTCCGGGTCGACCCTGCCCCGCGACGACGTACGCGGGTTGGCCCCCGGCTGGTTGGAGTGGTTCCGCGGTGGTCGGCCCGCACCCGAGTGGCTGCGCCGGGTCGGCGCGGTCCGTGCGGCGCTCACCGCGGACGGGCGCACCCTCGCCCAGGGCGCGCTGGGCTGGATCTGGGCCCGCAGCGGTCGCACCATCCCGATCCCCGGCTGCCGTACGGTCGCCCAGGTCGAGGAGAACGCCGCTGCCCTGCACCGGGGCCCGTTGCCGGCGGATCAGTTCGTCGAGGTGGAGCGCCAGTTGGCCGCTCTGCGGACCGCAGCCCTCCGCGACGCCGACCGCCCCCACTGGCCCCCTCCCACGCACCCCACCATCCACCCCTGAGCGGGGCATCCGTACCCGTTCGGCGCATCCGTCCGGATACCTGTCCGGTCCGTGCCGCCGTTCCGTCCTGAACTCGGGTGCCGACCCCACCTGTGAGTGCGGCCCCCTGTAGAGCTGCCCCGTATCTGGGGCAGCTCTACAGGGCGCGCGACATGCCATGCCAACCCGCCGAACCGCCGCTGTCGAGCACGAGTTGTGCCTCGCGGTTCGCGGGCTGCGGGCTCGGTGGGGCGATGGTCAGGGGGTGTGTTCCTTGCGGATCTGATCGGCCAGGTGCGCGGGCATGGGGTCGTGCCGGACGAAGTGACGGCGGAAGGTGCCGGTGCCAGCCGTCATCGAGCGCAGCTCGACGGCGTAGCGCAGCAACTCGGTGGCCGGCACCTCGGCGCGGACGACGGTGCGGCCCTCGGTGTCCGGGTCCGGTTCGGTGCCGAGCACCCGGCCACGCCGGCTGGACAGGTCGCCCATCACGGGGCCCACCGAGCCGTCGGGCACCCGGATGGTGACCTCGTCGATCGGCTCCAGCAACGCCGGCTGGCCACGGTCGGCGGCGTCGCGCAACGCCAGCGCACCGGCGGTCTGGAAGGCCGCGTCGGAGGAGTCGACGCTGTGCGCCTTGCCGTCCACCAGGGTCACCCGCAGGTCCACCACCGGGTGACCGGCGACCAGGCCACGTTCGAGCTGGGCGCGGACACCCTTCTCGACCGAGGGGATGTAGTTGTGCGGCACCGCGCCGCCGACGACCCGGTCGACGAACTCGAAGCCGCTGCCCGGGGGCAGGGGCTCGACCTCGATGTCGCAGACCGCGTACTGGCCGTGGACACCGGACTGCTTGACGTGCCGGCCATGCCCCCTCGCGGGCGCGGTCAGCGTCTCGCGCAGTGACACCTTGACCGGCTCGGTGTCCAGTTCGACGCCGCCGGCGCGCAGCCGGTCGAGCACCACGTCAGCGTGTGCCTCACCCATGCACCAGAGCACCAACTGGTGGGTCTCCGGGTTGCGCTCCAGCCGCAGCGTGGGATCGCCGGCGACCAGGCGGGCGAGGTTGCGGGCCAGGGCGTCCTCGTCGGCGCGGCTGTGGGCGACGACTGCCACCGGCAGCAGCGGTTCCGGCATCTCCCAGGGTGCGATCAGCAGCGGTTCGTCCCGGGCGGAGATGGTGTCGCCGGTCTCGGCGCTGCCCGACTTGGTGATCGCGCAGATGTCGCCGGCCACGCAGAGCGGCACCTCCCGCAGGGTGGCGCCCAGCGGGGTGAAGATGTGCCCGACCCGCTCGTCGGCGTCGTGGTCGGGGTGCCCGCGTTCGGCCATGCCGTGGCCGGAGACGTGCATGGTCTGGTCGGGGCGCAGCGTGCCGGAGAACACCCGGACCAGCGAGACCCGGCCGACGTGGCGGTCGATGGTGGTCTTGACGACCTCCGCGACGAGCGGCCCGGCCGGGTCGCAGGTCAGCGGCGGACGCGGCGAGCCGTCCACGCCGGTCACCGCCGGCAACTCGTGCTCCAGCGGCGACGGGAACGCGGCGGTCAGCACCTCCAACAGCACGTCCAGCCCGACACCGGTCGCGGCGCAGACCGGCACCACCGGGTAGAAGTGGCCCCGGGCGACGGCCTTCTCCAGGTCATCGATGAGCACCTCGGTGCTGATCTCCTCGCCGTCGAGGTAGCGGTCCATGAGGGTCTCGTCCTCGCTCTCGGCGATGATCCCCTCGATCAGCTCGTCGCGGGACTCGTCGATGGCCCGCTGGTGCTCCGGGTCGGGATCGCGGACGTCGGCGGGAAGCCCGGCGGAGTAGTCGAAGACCCGGCGGGTGATCAGGCCGAGCAGACCCTCGGTGGACACGCCGTCGTCGCCGAGCATCGGCAGGTAGAGCGGCATCACGTTGTCGCCGAAGAGACGCTGGCAGAGCGCCACCGTCTCGTCGACGTCGGCGCGGGGCTGGTCCAGTCGGGCCACCGCGACCGCGCGGGGCATGTCGACGGCCGCGCACTCCTCCCACAGCGCGACGGTGGCCGCGTCCATGCCGCCGGCCGCCGAGACGACGAAGAGCGCGGCGTCGGCGGCCCGCAGCCCGGCGCGCAGCTCGCCGACGAAGTCCGCGTACCCGGGGGTGTCCAGCAGGTTGACCTTGATGCCGTTGTGCAGCAGCGGCGCGCAGGACAGGCTGACCGAGCGCTGCTGGCGGACGGCCGCGGGGTCGTGGTCGCCGACAGTGGTGCCGTCGACGACGCTGCCGGCCCGGCCGATCGTGCCGGTGGCCGCGAGCAGCGCCTCGACCAGTGTCGTCTTGCCCGCTCCGGAGTGCCCGACGAGCACCACGTTGCGGACCCGCTCGGGCTCGGTCAGCACCGGCGTGCCGCCGGTCGAACCCTTCTCATGCTTTTGCGCCATGGGGCGCACCTCCCTCAGCCGGTGGTGGGTGGCGACCGCCGCGCGAGGTGGAAGCGGCCCGGGGCGAGAGCGCGGCGATATCCTCCGGTGGTCTGCTGCACAGCGGGAACGGGACGGGTGGACGGGTGAGCTGGCTCACCTCCCGGCTCGATCTCACACCCCTCGTCGGGTAGGCACAAGCCTCTCGCAGGCGCGTCGGCGGGACCGGCCGTATCGGCGGAGCTGGGGCGACCGTTATCGTGGGGACCGCCATGGCGAAGATCTTCCAAGTGTCGGCCCGCGCGGGGATGACCCGCGTCGTCGAGCCGATTGCCCGCGCCCTTCTGCGCGCCGGCGTCACCCCCAATGCCGTCACCGTCGCGGGCACCGTTGGTGTGCTCGTCGGCGCGCTCGGCTTCGGTGCCCGCGGCCATCTGGTCGCGGGCGCGTTGATCGTCACCCTGTTCGCGCTCACCGACCTGCTCGACGGGACGATGGCCCGGATGAGCGGCGGCTCCACCAGGTTCGGCGCGTTCCTCGACTCAAGCATGGACCGGGTCGCCGACAGCGCCGTCTTCGGTGCCGTCGCGTACTGGCTGGCCACGCAGGGCAACTACTCCGGGGTGGCCGCCGCGTTGGTCTGCCTGGCCGCAGGCAGCCTGGTCTCCTACGTGAAGGCTCGCGCCGAGGGGCTCGGCATGACATGCAACGTGGGCATCGCCGAGCGCACCGAGCGGCTGCTGATCGTCGGGGTCGGTGGAATCCTCACCGGCCTGAACGTGAAGCCGGCGCTGGAGATCGCGCTCTGGCTGCTCGCCGCGGTGTCGATCTTCACGGTGGGGCAGCGGATGGCGCACGTCTACCGCCAGGCCCAGCAGCTCCAGCCGGACGGTCAGGCGTGAGCGGCGCGGCGGGGACCCGGCGCCGGACGACCGGCGGCCGGGCCGCGTGAACCTCACCGAGCTCGGCTACGTCGCCGGCTGGCGGGTGGTCCGCGCGTTACCTCGGCCGTTGGTGGCGGCGGCGTTTCAGGCGGGCGCGGACCGCGCCCACCGCACCGGCGGCGGGGGTACGGCCCGACTGCGCGCGAACCTGCGCCGGGTGGTCGGCCCGGACCTGCCCGACGCCGAGCTGGACGATCTCGTCAAGCGCGGGTTGCGCTCGTACGCCCGGTACTGGATGGAGGCGTTCCGGCTGCCCTCGCTGAGCCGCGCGCAGATCCTGTCCGGTTTCCGGCTCGACGGCGCCGAGTTGCTCGCCGCGGACGTGGCCGCCGGCCGGGGCGCGGTGGTGGCGTTGCCGCACGCCGGCAACTGGGACGCCGCGGGCGCCTGGGTGGCCGCCACCGGTTGGCCGATTGCCACCGTCATGGAGCGGCTCAAGCCGGAGGGCGTGTACAAGCGGTTCCTGGCCTTCCGAGAGGTCCTCGGGATGGAGATCCTGCCGACGCACGGCGGGCCACGTCCGGCGTTCGACGTGCTGCTGGACCGGGTACGTGCCGGTGCGGTGGTGCCGCTGCTGGCCGACCGGGACCTCTCCGCCCGCGGGGTGGAGGTGGACTTCTTCGGCGGGAAGACCCGGATGCCGGCCGGGCCCGCACTGCTGGCGCTGCACACCGGAGCGCCGCTCTACGTGGCCTCGATGTGGTACGAACCGGACGCCGCGTGCGCGTCGCTCGCCGGCCCGCTGCCGGTCCCCGGACCCGAGGTGGGGCCTTTGGACCAGCGGGTCCGTTTGCTGACCCAGCTGATCGCCGACCGTCTGGCGGCGGGCATCGCCCGGCATCCGGAAGACTGGCACATGTTGCAGCGGATGTGGCTGGACCAGCGGAGGACGGGGGACGGCACGGAGCTGCCCTCGTCGGCCTCCGGGCAGGTCTGAGGGGGTGGTGGGCACGGTGAGCGCGAGGAGTGCAGCGCAGCGGAGCCCCGGGGTCGTGAGCGAGGCGGGCGCGCCGCGATGGTGTCCCACGGTCGCGGTCACGGACAGGGGGCGCTGACGCATGCGGATCGGCATCGTGTGCCCGTACTCCTTCGACGTCCCCGGCGGGGTGCAGAACCACGTCATGGACCTCGCCGAGGCGCTGATCGCGCTCGGCCACGAGGTCAGCGTGCTCGCCCCGGCCGACGAGGATTCGCCGCTGCCGGCGTACGTGGTGTCCGCCGGCCGTGCCATGCCGCTGCCGTACAACGGATCGGTGGCCCGGATCGCGTTCGGCCCGGTCTCGACCGCCCGGGTCCGGCGTTGGATCACCAATGGCGACTTCGACGTGCTGCACGTGCATGAGCCGCTCACGCTGAGCCTGTCGCTGCTGGCCGTGCTCTCCGCTCGCGGCCCGGTGGTGGCCACGTTCCACACCGCGATGACCCGTTCGCGGGTGTTGGCGGCGGCGCAGGGTGTGCTCCAGATCGTGTTGGAACGGATCACCGCCCGGATCGCGGTCAGCGCGCTGGCCCGCAAGGTGCAGGTCGAGCACATGGACGGCGGCGCGGTGGAGATCCCCAACGGGGTGGCGGTGGCGAAGTTCGCCGACGTCGAGCCGTTGCCGGGCTGGCCGGGTGAGTGCGCCCCGGGCACCGGCGGCACGCTGGGCTTCCTGGGCCGGTTCACCGAGGCGCGCAAGGGCTTCCCGGTGCTGCGCGACGCGTTCGTGGCGCTGGCCGCCACCAGGCCGGGGCTACGGCTGCTCGTCGCCGGCCCGGGTGCTCCCGACGACCTGTACGACCAGTTCCCGCCCGACCTGCACGAGCGCGTCACGTTCCTCGGCCTGGTCACCGAACCGGACAAGGCGCGGATGCTGCGCAGTGTGCACCTCTACGTGGCACCGAACACCGGCGGCGAGTCCTTCGGCATGATCCTCACCGAGGCGTTGGCGGCCGGTACGACGGTCGTCGCCAGCGACCTGGACGCGTTCCGGCGGGTGCTCGACGGTGGGCGTGCCGGCCGGCTGTTTCCCACCGGTGACCCGGCGGGACTGCGCGACGCCCTGGCCGAGCTGTTGGACGACCCGGCGGGGCGGGCCGCACTGACCGCCTGCGGGGATCAGGTCGTGGCGAATTTCGACTGGCCCGTGGTTGCTCGCCGCGTTCTGGAGGTATACGCAGCGGCGATCGAAGCAACCGACGGGCGGGTCATCGACCAGGAATGGGTGGGGCTGGGCTGACCGGTGTGACGGATGGTGCGGTGGCGACCGGTTGTCCGGCGTGACCGCACCCACTCGGAGCTGAAACGGAGCAGCACTACGATGCCGCACATGTGGTGGGTGGTAGCCGCGAGCGTGGTCGTTGGGCTCGCGGCGTACCTCATCTGGACCGCCGGCCGGGTCGAGAGGTTGCAGAGCCGCGCGGAGCTGGCGGCCCGGGCGCTCGACGCCCACCTGCTGCGCCGGGCGGCCGCGGCGGCCGTGCTGGCCGAGCGGCGCTTCGGCGTGGAGCTGTACGCGGCGGCCCGGATCGCCCTGGACGCCAGCCCGGACGAGCGGGAGGCGGCAGAGAACGACCTGACCCGGCAGCTGCGTTCCGTCCCGTTGGATCCGGGCGATCCGGACTGCGGGGCGGTCATCGCCGCCAGTCGCCGGCTCGCGCTGTCCCGCCAGGTGCACACCGACCTGGTGCGGGACGCCCGTTCGGCGCGCAGCCGGCCGCTGGTGCGGTTGTTGCGGATGGGGCGGGGTCGGGAGTGGCCGCGCTACTTCGACATCGACGACCCGACCCTGACGGTGCCCGCGGACGTGCCCGCGAGCTGACCCGGTGGGCCGGTGATCGGTGCCACAGAGCAGGCCACCGGGGGTCTGATTGGCTGTCGGTGCGGCGTTGACCCGCGCGTAGCATTTTCGCTGCCACCCCCAGGAGCCCGTCCAAGGAGCGATGACCCGTGCCCGAAAACACCGTCTCGAACACCGGTACCGCCCCCGTCGTCGGCACCGCCCGCGTGAAGCGTGGCATGGCCGAGATGCTCAAGGGCGGCGTGATCATGGATGTGGTCAACGCCGAGCAGGCCAAGATCGCTGAGGACGCCGGCGCCGTCGCGGTGATGGCCCTGGAGCGGGTGCCCGCCGACATCCGCGCGCAGGGCGGGGTGTCCCGGATGAGCGACCCCGACATGATCGACGGGATCATCGAGGCGGTCTCCATCCCGGTGATGGCCAAGGCCCGCATCGGTCACTTCGTCGAGGCGCGGATCCTCCAGTCGCTCGGCGTCGACTACGTCGACGAGTCCGAGGTGCTGACCCCGGCCGACTACGCGAACCACATCGACAAGTGGGCCTTCACGGTGCCCTTCGTCTGCGGCGCGACCAACCTGGGCGAGGCGCTGCGCCGGATCACCGAGGGCGCGGCCATGATCCGCTCCAAGGGTGAGGCCGGCACCGGTGACGTCTCCAACGCCACCACCCACATGCGCAAGATCCGTCAGGAGATCGCCCGGCTGTCCTCGCTGCCGACCGACGAGCTGTACGTCGCGGCCAAGGAGCTGCAGGCCCCGTACGACCTGGTCAAGGAGGTCGCCGAGAGCGGCAAGCTGCCGGTGGTGCTGTTCACCGCCGGCGGGATCGCCACTCCCGCCGACGCGGCGATGATGATGCAGCTCGGCGCGGAGGGCGTCTTCGTCGGCTCCGGCATCTTCAAGGCCGGCAACCCGGCCCAGCGGGCCGCCGCGATCGTCAAGGCCACCACCTTCCACGACGACCCGGACGTGCTGGCCAAGGTTTCCCGGGGTCTCGGCGAGGCGATGGTCGGCATCAACGTCGACGAGATCCCGCAGCCGCACCGCCTGGCCGAGCGCGGCTGGTGAGCGCTCATTCGGGCGGCGTGAACCGGAGAGGAACGGTGTGAACGTGACGGCACCCGTGATCGGCGTTCTCGCGCTCCAGGGGGACGTCCGCGAGCACGTCGCGGCACTGGCCGCGGCGGGCGCGGACGCCCGCCCGGTCCGGCGTCCGACCGAGCTGGACGCGGTCGACGGCCTGGTCATCCCCGGGGGCGAGTCCACCACCATCAGCAAACTCACCGACATCTTCGAGATGCGCGAGCCGATCGACAAGCGGATCGCCGACGGCATGCCGGTCTACGGATCCTGCGCGGGCATGATCATGCTGGCGACGGTGGTGTTGGACGGCCGACCGGACCAGCGGGGCTTCGCCGGCATCGACATGACCGTCCGGCGCAACGCGTTCGGCCGGCAGGTCGACTCGTTCGAGGCGCCGGTGGAGATCACCGGGGTGCCGGGGGAGCCGTTCCACGCGGTGTTCATCCGCGCGCCCCGGGTCGAGCGGGTCGGTGCCGGCGTCCAGGTGATCGGGACGGTGACCGACGGCCCGGCCGCCGACCGGATCGTCGCCGTCCGGCAGGGCAACCTGCTGGCCACCTCGTTCCACCCGGAGCTGACCGGTGACCTGCGCGTGCACGCGTACTTCGTGAACCTGGTGCGGGCCGCCTCCTGACGGCGTGCCCCGTTGCTCAGCCGGCGACCGCCCGGAGCTGCCCCGGGCGGCGGCCGGCCAGCTGGTCGAGCGCGATCGCCGTGGCGGCGTCGGCGGGCAACTGCACCACCAGGCGCTGCGGGTCGGCATCGGCCAGCTCGAGGGTCTCGACGTTGAGGCGCAACAGCCCCGCCGCCGGATGGCGCACCGTCAGCAGACCGGTACGCGCGGCGGTGACCGGTCGCTGCCGCCAACGGTCGACGAACGGCGCGCCCACCGTACGGGCCAGCTGCTCGGCGAAGGCGTCGCTGGCCGGATCGCCCCGGCGCAGCAGGTGCAGCTCCGCGACCTGCTGGTCGGCCAGCGCCGACCACTGCGGATAGTGCGCACGGGCCCGCTCGTCGGTCAGCACGAACCAGACCAGGTTCGGTCGCGACCCGTCCAGCAGGCCGAGCGGGCGGGCGAGCACGTCGAATGGCTCATTCCAGGCCAGCACGTCACCGAGCCGGTTCAGCACGTACGCCGGGGTGTCGCGCAGCGCGTCGAGCATGGCGCGGACCGTGGGCCGGACGGTGCGGGACACCGTCGGCCGGTCGCCCGAGCAGAGGTGTCGGGCGTGCTGAGCTGAGGCGAGTTGCCGCAGGTGTTCCCGGTCGGCGCTGTCCAGGCGCAGCGCGTCGGCGAGCGCGGCGAGGATCTCCGGCGATGGTCGGGTGTCGCGGCCCTGTTCCAGTCGGGTCAGGTATTCCACGCTGACCTGCGCCAACGTCGCCAGCTCGGCCCGGCGCAGCCCGGGGGTGCGTCGGCGGGGGCCCTCGGGGAGGCCGACCTCGGCCGGCCGCCGCGCTTCGCGGCGACTGCGCAGGAAGGCGCCCAGCTCTCCGTCCATCACCGAGCCAGTCTGGCAGTCGGCGTCGGCCGGTGGGTGGCCCTGGCAGGGCCATCCTCGCGGCGGTCTCCCCCCGCCGCCGCGTGGCTCGCAGGATCGGGGGCATGAGAAACGCACAGAGCACAGGACCGCTGCGGATCGGTGTGATCGTGGGCAGCACCCGTCCGGGTCGGCGCGGCGCGGCGGTCGCCCGTTGGGTCATGGAGGTGGCCGAGCGGCACGAGGCGGTACGCGCCGGGGACGCCGTCTTCACACTGGTGGACCTCGCCGAACAGTCATTACCACTGTTGGACGAGCCGGTGCCGGCGCTGTTCGGCGACTACCGGCATCCGCACACCCGGCGGTGGGCGGAGGTGGTGGACGGCTGCGACGCCTTCGTCTTCGTCACCCCGGACTACAACCGGTCGATACCGGCAGCGCTCAAGAACGGCATCGACTTCCTGTACGCGGAGTGGACCGACAAGGTGGCCGGGGTGCTGAGCTACGGCGTGCAGGGCGGCACCCGGGCCGCCGATCACCTGCGGGCGATTCTGACCGAGGTGCGGACGGTGGTGGCGCCGACCGGAGTGGCGCTGTCGATCTTCACTGACTTCGACTTCACCGGGGCCGACCCTGGTGACCGGACCGCCGGCCGCTTCGCGCCGGGTGACGGTCGGGAAGCGGAGCTGTCCACGATGCTCGCCGAGGTCGTGACCTGGTCGCGGGTGCTTCGTCCGGCAGATCGTGCGCTGTTGGGGTCGTAGCCCATCGTGGATTTCGTCCCGTCTGCCCCGGTCTGGGGGGACGGGACGGAGTCGCCGCGCGCGGTGCATGACAGCGACCCGGGGGACGTCGGTAGGATTGCGGAGATTCGGCAGGGCCATCTGCCCGCCAGGCTTCCGCCAGAGCTGACCGGCACCTCCGCGTGCGCCGGCGGGAGTGGGGCGTGAGCGGTGCGGTCGATGCAGACGGCGGGTAGCAACGGAGGTAGAAGATGTCCGGCCACTCAAAGTGGGCGACGACCAAGCACAAGAAGGCCGTCATCGACGCCAAGCGCGGCAAGATGTTCGCCAAGCTGATCAAGAACGTCGAGGTGGCCGCGCGGATCGGCGGCGGCGACCCCACCGGCAACCCGACTCTCTTCGACGCGATCCAGAAGGCGAAGAAGAGCTCGGTGCCGAACGACAACATCGACCGCGCCGTCAAGCGCGGCTCCGGCCTGGAAGCGGGCGGCGCCGACTGGCAGACGATCATGTATGAGGGGTACGGCCCGAACGGCGTGGCCATGCTCATCGAGTGCCTCACCGACAACCGCAACCGGGCGGCCACCGAGGTGCGGACGGCGCTGACCCGCAACGGCGGCTCGCTCGCCGACGCCGGCTCGGTGTCGTACATGTTCTCCCGCAAGGGCGTGGTGATCGTGCCCAAGGAGGGCACCAGCGAGGACGACGTGATGATGGCCGTCCTCGACGCCGGCGCCGAGGAGGTCAACGACCTCGGTGAGGCGTACGAGGTGGTCTCCGAGCCGACCGACCTGGTCCCGGTGCGGACTGCGCTGCAGGACGCCGGCATCGAGTACGAGTCGGCGGAGTCCTCCCTGATCCCCAGCATGAACATCCCGCTGGACGAAGAGGGCGCCCGCAAGATCTTCAAGCTGATCGACGTCCTGGAAGACTGCGACGACGTGCAGAACGTCTACGCGAACTTCGACATCAGCGACGACGTGATGGCGGCGGTCGACGCCTGAGAGCGGTCGACTCGGAATCACGGAGGTCGGGGTGTCCCTCGCGCTGGGACACCCCGACTTTCGCAAAGCCGGGTGGACCAGGCGATGGCGTCGAACGTGGAGGTGGGAAAGTGGCGGCAGACCGGTTCGCGCCAGGTGACACGGTGGTGCGCCGTGAGGTGCTGCGGGACGAGGTCTGGTTCGCCTGCCCGACTATCTGCGTCCAGGACTCGCCCGACCTGCTCGCCCTCTACCTTCCACCGGGAGCCGAGTTCGGCTTCCCGGAGACCGGCGTCTTTCCGTGCGGACGGCACCCGTGGGAGACCGCCGGGCACCGCTCCTGGTCCGGCCACGGCAAGCTGATGCTGCAACGCCCCGGCGAGGCGCACTCGGTCGACGTGTTCTGGACGGGGCCGGGGCGCGACTTCGCCGGCTGGTACTTCAACCTGCAGGACCCGGTGCGTCGTACGCCGATCGGGGTGGACACCCTCGACCACGAGCTTGACCTGTGGTGGGGCGCGGACGCCGACCGGTACGTCTGGAAGGACGTGGAGATGTTCGCCCAGCGCCTCGTCGAAGGGCGCTACCCCGGGATGGCTGACGCGATCCAGGCCGAGGGTGACCGGATCGCGGCGCTGCTCGACGCGAGCGAGCGTTGGTGGGACCCGGCGTGGGCGCAATGGCACCCCGATCCGGCCTGGTCGGTGCCCCCGCTGCCCACCGGCTGGGACCAGTTGCCGCCCGCCCGCTGAGCAGCCCGCCGACCCCCGGGCGTCAGCGTTTCGGCAGCGCGTCGATCAGGAACACCTGGTCCGGGCCGTTCGTGCACGGCTCGACCAGCGCCTCGGCCGACACCTCCGTGTCATCGTCACGCAGCCCGACGCACAGGTCCGTGCGGGTGGGCCGGATGCGGTACGAGGTCGGCGCGGACCCGGTCGGCTCGAAGCGGAACAGCTGGGACCAGTTGGCCTGGCTGCACTTCGTGACGGGTTCGAGCATGTTCCGGCCGGGATTCTCGCTCCGGACGGTGAGGCAGCCCGGCCCGTGCTCCGGGTGGTTCCACTTGATGAAGTACAGCCCGCCGGCCGCCGGCTCCAGATAGGTGTCCGGCGGGGTGGCCTCGGCGCAGGAGATCTGCACCGCCACCTGGCTGCCGTACTCGCCGGTGCGGTCACGCCCCTCGCTGAGGCAGAGTTGCGGGCTGCGGGCGGGACGGATCTGGCTCAGGAGCGCGTCTGGGCCGATGGTCGGGCTGGCGCTGCTCTCGGGGGTGGCCGGAGGGCTCTCGCCCGCCGACGTGGCCGGCGGGCTCCCACCTGTCGACGTGCTCGGGTCGGTGAGCTGTGCCGTTCGCCGCTCGTCGTCGTCGGGGCGCTGCGTCCAGATGCCCACGCCGAGCGCCGCCAGCAGGACGCCGACGAGCAGCATCAGTGGCACCGGCCGCGCGAACCAGCGCGGTCGGGTGGCACTCGCGCTCCCCGCCCCCGTGCCGACGGATGGACGGAGGTCGGGTGCGGTGCCGTCGGCGGGCCGGTCGTCGGTCGCGGTGCCGTCGGCGGTCTGGTGGTCGGCTGCGGCGCCGTCGACCGGCTGGCGGTCCGGCGCGGGCGACACCGGCGGGGGCGGTGTCGGCGCGTAGGTGCCCACCGCGAGCCGGTGCCGCGCCCGCAGCCACGTCTCCACCTGATCCTCCGCGCCACAGGCCCGGACGAACGCGGCCACCACCTCGGGTCGAGGCAGTGAGGATCGGCGCAGGATGTCGGCGGCGGTGCTGCGAGCCAGCACGTCACCGCTCGCCGCCGCGCGTTGCTCCAACTGTCGGTACGTGAGTCGCGACCGGTCCTTGAGCCGGCGCAGCATGTCGACGAACTCGGCCGGGTCGGTCGCCTCGTCCGGTCGTAGCTCCCCCGTGGTCATCGCACGATTGTCCAGACCCGGGACGGGTGGGGGCAAGGCGGCCCGGGGTGACTGTCCGAGATGGTCGGACAAGATCCGGACATGCCGTCCTGAGCTGCCCGGACATCGCACCGCGCTGACCAGGGCATTGTTCTCGCCGACGGGCCTATCTACCGTCTGTCCTCAATGGCCGCGCCGCTGATCGGTGAGCGGCCGGCGCATTCGAATGGGCACCGATTCAGGGCCCGACGACATCAACGACACGGGGAGATCCGATGGATGACGCTGCCCGGGATCCGCTGACGCACGTGGCCACGGCGGGGGAGTACGTCGCACTGCTCCGCGACGTGCGTCGGCGTTCCGGTCTGACCTACCGGGAGATCACCAGGCAGGCCTCGGCGGCCGGGCACTGGCTACCGCCGAGCACTCTCGCCACGATGCTGGGGCGGACCACCCTGCCCCGGGAGCGCACCGTCGTGGCCCTGCTGGTGGCCTGCGGCACCACGCCCGCCGACGTGCGGCGGTGGGTGGAGACGCGCCGGAACATCGAGGCCCAGCTCGGCGAGCGGGATCGATGGGAGAACCAGGCGGTGCCGACCACCTCGTCGCCACCTGCGGCCCCCCAGCAGGCCGCGAACAGCGCACCGGCCGTGGACGGCGGACCGGCCGCGAGCGGCGGACCGGCCGCGAACAGCGAACCAGCCGGGAACAGCCCACCCGCTGCGAACAGCGCACCGGCCGGGACCGTCGTCGGCCCGGTCCGGCCGGCGCAGCCGCGGGTCACCGCGCCCTGGCCGACCCGCCGTTGGCTTCGGCTCGCGCTGCTCGCCGTGCTCGGCGTGCTCACGGTCGGGGCGTCCGGGGTGCTGCTCCCTGGTGCCGCCGCCACCGTCGACAGCTCGCCGTCCGACGGTTGTCCGCTGATCCTGCGCCAGGGCATGTACGGCCCGTGCGTGCTGGACCTCCAGGAGCGTCTGGTGGCGGGCGGACTGGAGGTGCCCGTGGACGGCTGGTTCGGCCCGGACACCACCAGCCGACTGATCGTCTTCCAGGCGTTCGGTGGCCTGCCGGTCAGCGGCACGGCGGACGGGCGGGTGCTCGACGAGTTGTCCGGCGCGGTGAAGGTGCCGCCCACCTGGACGGAGGACCGGATCGGCAAGGAGGTGCGGCGGGTCTTCCCGGAGGACCCGGGCGGGGCGGTGCAGCTGGCGCGCTGCCTGTCCGGGTTGGACCCGTACCGCGTGGAGATCGCCGGGGACGGGTCGCGGCGCTGGGGGTTGTTCCAGTTCAGCGACATGGAGTTGTCCCGGTTGGGCGTCGACCGGCGGACGGCGCTGGACCCGGGTTGGAGCATCGGGGCGGCCCGGCACGTCTGGTCGCGTACCGGCGACTTTGGCCACTGGCACTGCACGGCGTCGCGGTGACGCGTGATGCTCCCCGCCCGGGTCCACGGACCGGGCGGGGAGCATCCCCCCGTCACACCGACCGACGGCTCACGGCCGCAGCCGGTTGGCGTACACGTACGCGCCCACGGAACGGCCGGTGGCGAGTCCGGCGTCCGCGTCGAACCGGTAGTGCACGCCGAGGTAGATGCGGCTCAGCGCGTTCTCCTCGGCGGCGTGGTCGAAGCCGGGCATGCGCCGGACCACGCCCTCCGCGTGCGGGTCGTCGGTGGTGGCGTCGAAGGCGATCGCGTCGGTGCCGAAGAACCTCTTCATCACGGCGGACCAGGCCCCCGCGAAGGTGGCGTGCCCGGAGATGTAGGCCGGGAAGGCCGGCGTGTACGGCACCCCGGCGCGATCCTGGGACAGCGGCTGCCAACCGGCGCCGCCCATCGCCTCGATGGCCGTCACCGGCCGCCACAGGTCGATCGGTGTCTGGTACTTGGCGTCCCAGGCGGCGATGGCGGCGTCGGCGAGCGCGAGAGCGACCAGCCCGAAGAGCCGGGCGTTGGCCAGGATGCCGAGCTGACGCTGCTCCGACACGATCCGGGTGTGCGAGAAGAGCTGACCCGGTGGCTTGTACGTACCTCCCAGGTCGTTGGCCCAGAAGAACGCGATCTGCGTCTGCTCGGGGGTCCGCAGCGACGACGTCTGACCGCCGTAGTCGCGGATCTCCTGCACCTGGTCGCGGTATTCCTGCTCGCCGAGCAGGTCGGCGTAACCTCCGGTCACCCCGGCGGGTAGCCCGGGGCGGAACTGCCGGCCGGAGGTGAGCGCGAACGGGGTGACGAGGCCCCAGTTCGGGCTGACCGCCGCCTTTCCGTTGGTCGGCCGCCACGACCCGGGCACGGCGTCCAGTTGGTACGGCGTGTTGTTGCCGGAGCCGTCGTTGGCGCGGGCCTGGAGGTTGGCGGTGGCCGCCGCCGCGCCGACGGTGTCACCACGGGCGACCTCGGCGGCGTTCACCCCGGACGGCCGGAGGGCGACAGCGCCAGCGAGGGCCTGGGTGTAGGACTGGCCCTGACCGCCGTACAGGGCGGTCAGCACGTCGTACGCGGCCCGGTCGATGGCGGCGTGCAGGGACGGCGCCACGACGTTGTCCATGGTCCCCGGGTAACTGACCGGCACCCGTACCCGGTAGGGATTTCCGACGCCGGTGACCGAGACGGCGGCGTCGTGCATCGCCGCGTGCAGGATGGCGGCCTCCCGGGAGGAGGAGGTGGGCGGCAGGTCCAGCGCCTGGTAGGTGCGCAGCAGCACGCCGTTCCAGTACAGGATCGGATCGGTGGCCGAGTCGACGGCCAACGGGCTGAGCGAGACGTTGTCGAACCGGACCGTCGAGGAGGCCTGGCCACCGAGGTGGAACAGGAGCACCGCCTTCGGGTCACCGAACGCGGAGGTGAAGTCGAAGGTGAACCGGCGCATCGTGGGGGTGAGCGCGACGCTCTGGTCGACGGCGGAGGTGAAGGGCGTGTCCGCCCGGGAGACCGAGACGCGCAGGGAGCGGCTGACGTCCGCGGCAGCGTCGAACTGCAACCGGTACGGCTGCGCGGCCGTCACTCCGAACTCGAAGTGGCCGACCAGGTCCTCCCAGACGGGCTTGCCGACCGTCGCGCTGGTGCGGACGCGCAGTTGCCCGGCGTTGACCGTCGTGCTGGTCGAGGCGAGCCGGGTCCACCAGGGCTGGGTGCTGCCGTTGTCGAACGTGCCGTTGAGGATGAGGTCGCCCGGGGCGGCGGCGGCCGGCGTGGGCCGGACGAGGGCCGTGAGGGTGCTGGCGAGGGCGACCGCGAGCACCATGCTGAGCAGGCGACGAAGGTGCCGTGTGTTGATCGGTGGGGACATCGAGAGCCTTTCCGGTCCAGGGACCGGCGACGACCAGGTCGTTGCCGTGAGGATCGGCTCAACGTAGGAGCGTTCGCGCTGTTCACGGCCTCCGAACAGCGCTCGGAACGGGCCCGTACGGCGGCGGGCGCCGGCATCCGTCAGGACACCGGCGCCCGCGTGGGGCGAATTGTCGACTCAGCCGATCGTCTCGCGCTCCCGCCAGGCGGCGCGCAGCGAGGTCCGGCCGTTGGTGCGCAGGAGTGAACCCTCGTAGACCCGGGCCCCGGCGATCACGAACGCAGCGGCCGCGACCAGCAGGATGACCAGCGAGACGATCGGTTCCCAGGTGGCCGCGTCACCGGTGAACAGCCGCAGTGGCATGGCCGTCGGCGACGAGAACGGCAGGTACGACAGCACCCGCATCGCCGTGGCGTTGTCGTTCAGGAAGATCACCGCGAAGAACGGCAGCATCACGGCGAACTGCACGGGTGTCGACACGGCGGCGATGTCCTCCTGCCGGTTGGCCAGCGCGCCGGCTGCCGCCCACATCGCGGCGAGCAGCACGAAACCGAGCAGGAAGAACGGCACGAACCAGCCGATCGCCGGGGCGAGCAGGCTGAGCAGGCCACCGCTGTCGCCGATCTGCATGCCGAGCACCGCCACCACGGCGATGAGCGCGATCTGTGCGAACGCCAGGATGCCGCCGGCCACCACCTTGCCGGCCAGCAACGCCCGCACCGGCACCGCCGCGACCAGGATCTCCACGATGCGGGTCTGCTTCTCCTCGGTGACGCTCTGCGCGATCTGCAGGCCGAAGGTCTGCGACGTGATGAAGAAGACGAACGCGAAGACGAACGGCACCAGGAACGCCACCACCGGGTCGACCGCGTCCGGGTCGAGCAACTGCACCGGCGGCGAGGTGCTCAGCGCCTGGACCACGTCGGTGGGGGACTCGTCCATCGCGAGAACCTTCGGACCGGAGACCACCGCTGCGTCCACGTCACCGTCGCGGACGGCCTGCTCGGCGGCCCGGTCGTCGGCGACCACGCGGACGTCGAGTCCGGCGTCCCGCAGCGGCCCGGCTGCCTCCTGGGTGACGGCCACAGTGTCCGGACCGCCGGAGAGCAGCGGCGGCAGGATGGTGCCCGCCGCCGCGATCAGCAGGAAGAAGAGGGTGCCGAACAGGAAGGTGCGGTCGCGGAGTTTCACGCGGATCTCGCGTTCGGCGACCAGCCGGGTGGCCTGGGTGACGTTCACTGGGTGACCTCTCGGAAGATCTCGGTGAGCGAGGGGCTGACCGGGCGGAAGGCGCGGACCGGGCCGCGGGCGAGGGCCGCCTGCAGTACGGGCTGTTCGTCGGCGCCGGCCGGCAGGTCGAAGACGACTCGAGCACCGTCCAGTTCGACCAGGGTGACCCCTGGGTGGTCGCGTACCCAGCCGGCGTCGCCGGCCACCACCAGCTCGTAGCGGGGCACGGTGTACGAGTCGCGCAGTTGCTGCCGGCTGCCGGCGGCGCGGATCACCCCGTCGCCGATGATCACCAGGTCGTCGCAGAGGCGCTCCACGACGTCCAGCTGGTGGCTGGAGAAGAGCACCGGCGCTCCGGCCGAGGCGCGTTCCCGCAGCACTGTGACGACGGTGTCGACGGCGAGGGGGTCGAGGCCGGAGAACGGCTCGTCGAGCACCAGCACCTCGGGGTCGTGCACCAGCGCGGCGGCGATCTGGGCCCGTTGCTGGTTGCCCAGCGACAGCGTCTCCAGCAGGTCGTCGCCGCGCGCACCGAGCCCGACCCGTTCCAGCAGGGTGTCGGTGGCGCGCCGAGCCGCCGGTGCGTCGAGGCCGTGCAGCCTGCCCAGGTAGGTCACCTGCTCCCGGGTGGTCATCTTGGGGTAGAGGCCGCGCTCCTCCGGCATGTAACCGAAGCGCTGGCGGTCCTGCCGGGTCAGCGTCATGCCGCCCCAGCTCACCTCGCCGGCGTCGGCGGACAGCACACCCAGGATGATCCGCATGGTGGTGGTCTTGCCGGCGCCGTTGGCGCCGACGAAGCCGGTCATCCGGCCGGCGGCCACCTCGAAGGACACGTTCTTGAGTACCTGCCGGTCGCCGAAACTGCGGTCGACGCCGTCGAGGCGAAGCGTTCTGGTCACGCATCCACGCTAGATCGAATGCGGCGTCACGCCGTCCGTCCGAGGACTGAGCGGGTGGGTCCGTCCTACGACGGATGGCGGTCACCCGCCGGGCCGGACCACCCCGTTCTCGTACGCGAACACCACAGCCTGGACCCGGTCGCGCAGGCCCAGTTTGGCCAGCACCCGACTCACGTGCGTCTTCACCGTCGCCTCGCCCAGGTGGATGCTCGCGGCGATCTCGGCGTTGCTCGACCCGCCTGCGAGCAGCACCAGCACCTCCCGTTCCCGCGGGGTCAGCCCGGCCAGCGCGGCGTCGGCCTCCGGTCCCCGGTGCGCGGTGCCCGCCGGGTCACCGGGACGGGCGAACGTGGAGATCACCCGCCGGGTGATCTCCGGGGCGAGCAGGCCGTCGCCCCTGGCCAGCACACGAATCGCCTCGATCAGCTCCTCCGGCGTGCCGTTCTTCAGCAGGAAGCCGCTGGCACCGGCCCGCAGCGCGGCGAAGAGGTAGTCGTCGCGGTCGAAGGTCGTGAGGATCAGCACCGCCGGCCCCCCGGGCCCGTCGGCGGTGATCTGCCGGGTGGCCTCCAGGCCGTCCATCCCGGGCATCTCCACGTCCATGAGTACGACGTCCGGGCGGGTGGCTCGGGTCATGGTTACGGCCCGTTCGCCGTCGGCCGCCTCGCCGACCACCTCGATGTCGTCCTCCACCTCGAGGATGACCCGGAAGCCGGTGCGGACGAGGTGCTGGTCGTCGGCGAGCAGCACCCGGACGGTCGGACCCGGGGCTGACGTCTCGCCGGTCGGTGCGGCGCTCATGCCGAACGCGCCGTGTCGACGACCGGCTGCTGCTCGTCGCTCGGCGCCTGCGCGCCCACCGGCGGGTCCGCCGGTGCCGGCAGTGGGAAGCGGGCGCGTACCCGCCAACCGCCACCGGCGCGCGGCCCGGCCTCCAGGTCGCCATCGTGGGCGCTGACCCGTTCGTGCATTCCGATCAGGCCCAGCCCGAGGGCGTTGACCCGGCGGCCACCTCGTCCGTCGTCGGTCACGTCGACCTCCACCTCGCGGGCCAGGTACCGGACCCGCACGTCCAACACGTTCGCTCCGGCGTGCTTCAGGGTGTTGGTCACCGCCTCCTGCGTCACCCGGTAGGCCGCCTGCGAGACCGACTCGGGCAACGCGACCGCGTCGCCGTACACCCCGAGGGTTGCCGTCAGGCCCGCGGCTCGGGCCCGCTCGACCAGCTCGCCGATCCGTTCGACGCCGCCGGTCGCCGGCGGCTCGGCGTCGGCGTTGGCGTTGGCGGGGGCCCGCAGCACGCCGAGCATCCGACGCAGCTCGTCGACGGCGGTGCGGGCGCTCTGCTCGATGGCGGTGAGGGCCGTGCGGGCCTTGCCTGGGTCGCGGTCGAAGACCCGGCGGCAGGCGGACGCCTGCACCCCCATGACCGACACGTGGTGGGCGACCACGTCGTGCAGCTCCCGGGCGATCCGGACCCGTTCGCCGAGCACCGCCCGTTCCCGAGCCTCGGCCTGGGACCGGCGCAGGTCCTCGGCCTGGGTCCGCAGCTCGTGCTCGCGGCGTGCGGCGACCCAGGCGGTCTCGCCGAAGAAGTACGCGAAACCGAAGACCAGCACGTTGACGAGGACGCCGGTGACCATCGCGGCGAGCACCGGTGGCACCGGCCCGACGGCGTCGGCGAAGGCGCCGGGCGGGATGTGGTCGATGGACACCGCGTAGTAGATCCCCAGCCAGGCGAACATCGTGGCGATCACGCCGATCCGCAGCCTGCGGGACCGCTGACGGTCCTGTCCCCAGGCGCCCACCGTGTAGAGGGCGCAGAACAGGGCCCACGAGGAGAACTGGGTCTCCGGGGCCGAGCGCGCCTGCGCGGCGATGAAAGCCACCGAGATGATCAGCAGGGTCGCGGCCGGCCAGCGTCGCCGCCAGATCAGCGGCAGGGTCACCGCGACGGTCCAGAACAGCTGCTCCGGCCCGGACGGCGGCGGACCCAGCATGAACGCCCCGGTGCTGCGGGCCAGGGTGAGGCTCACCAGGGCCAGCGCGGTCACCCCGAGGCCCAGCCAGAGGTCGACCCGACGCTGCTCTGCCGTCGGGCCGGGTCGGCGCCAGTCCTCTCGCGATGACGTGCTCATCCAGGAACGATGCCACGGAACCCCCGGTGCCCGTCCACCGGGCGGGGCCGCTACCAGCTCCTGCCGACGGGCGACGGCCCGGCGTGGGGTGCGCGCCGGGCCGTCCTGTCGGGTGTCGCTCACGCCGTCTGGCGGCGCGTCTTCAGAGCGGTGTCGATCAGGTCCCAGACCAGGATCGCGGCTGTGCCGACCGCGATGGCGACCCCGATGAGGTTGCGGTTGTCCGCGTCCGCCAGCCAGCTCAGCCGCTCGCCCAGGTCCGCGTTGAGCAGCCGGTCGGAGAGCGCCAGCCACACCAGCGGCACCGAGAACGCGAGGTTGAGCAGCGCCTTGGTCCCGAACAGCGCCCAGTTCCACTGCCCGATCCGGTACTTGACGATCTCGAACACCAGGGTGCCGAGCATGACGACGATCAGTGCCGGCAGCCAGAAGGACCACAGCGCCGGGTCGAGGATCGGGATGTTGTCGCCGTCGGTGTCGCGCACCCAGGACCGGTAGTGCTGGAACGGTAGGTAGCCAATGGTCACCACCAGCATGACCACCGACGCGATGGTGTCGGCGAGGGACACGTCGCGGTGCACCGGGACGTCGGGCAGTTGGTCGACCGTCCAGTCCGGCAGGTCCACGGCCGGTTGGGAACGTTCGATGATCGCAAAGGTCAGGGTGAGCCAGAAACCGATGTGCACGCCCACGTGCAGGGCGACGACGAGACCTGGTCCGATGGCGCCGAAACCGCTGCCCTCGGCCACCTTGACGATGGCGACGATCGTGCCGACGAGCGCCGGGAGGAAGCTGAGCAGCAGTTTCAGCAGGCGCAGCCAGACCAGGTAGTAGGTCGGGCCGATGAGCTGCAACCGGCGATCGGCGTACCGGGCGGCCAGCTCGTCCGGGTTGCCCAGCTCGGTGAGCACCTCCCGCTCGGCGGTAGGGGCGTCCTGGCCGCTGCCGGTCCGATCCTCGATCATGTCGTCGATCGAGGCGCGCAGCTCGCTGGCGATCTCGTCCCGGCGCTGGGTGGGCACCGAGCGCAGGGTGGCGGCGAGGTAACGGTCGGTCAGGGTGTTCATCGGTCGGCTCCTTGGATCAGCCCGGTGATGGAGGTCTGTACGGCGGCGAGGTCGTCGAGGAGCCGGGTCAGCATCGACTCGCCCTCGTCGCTGGTCCGGTAGAACTTGCGCGGCCGGCTCTCCGCGGTGTTCCACTCGCTGGTCAGCAGCCCCTGGTCCTCCAGGCGGCGCAGCAGCGGGTAGAGCGTGTTGGCGTCGACCGGGAAGCCGTGGTCGGTGAGCCGTTGCAGCAGTGCGTAGCCGTAGTCCGGTCGGCGCAACGCGACCAGGCTGGCCACCACGACGGTGCCTCGACGCAACTCCTGTAGGTGCGTCCGTAGAACGTCCTCGCTAACCATGTGTCACACCATACTGTGTGCCACACAGCGTTGTCTACGCCAATAGCATCGTGTCGCTCACAGATGCACTGGACGGATGGCCGTGCCGAGCAGCGCGAGGGGCGCCCGGCACGGGCCGGACGCCCTGAGATCTGACACGGATCAGCAGGTCGAGCCCTGCCGGAAGTTCCGCTCGACGAAGCTGGCCGGGCCGACCTGGAAGTAGCCCACGCCCGGCCGGATCGGATGCCCGGTGAACAGCTCGACCCGCGAGCCGACCCGTACGAGGTAAGCCTCGGCGTCCCCGGCGTCGTTGCGGATCAGCGAACCCCGCCGGCCGTAGATGTCCTCCAACTCGTCGAAGGACATGCCGACCATCGCGCCGGCGGGGGAACGCGGCGGAGCGGTGGCCGTACCGACCTCCACCAGCCGGCCGTAGCGGAAGGCCAGGATGAGCACCCCGGCCCAGGAACCGGTCGCGCCGGCGTGCACCACCCCGCCACAGGCCGTCGCCGTCCAGCCGATGCGCCCGGCCGCGGTGAGCGCCGCCAGGTCGGCGCCGATCCGGTACGCCCCGGCGCCGCCGACGCTGAGCACCTGCGGGTGGCTGTGCCCGGCCGCGTCGAGTGGTCCGCGCGCCGAGGCCGGTGCGCTGCCGCCCGACACCGGAGTCGCCGAGGCCGGACCTGCGTTGACCAGCGGGACGAGCGTGCCGAGCGCCAGCGCGGCGGTGGTGAGGAGGATCGAGGGTCGTTTCATCGTGCGCTCCTTCGGTGATGGGTCTCTGCCCTGTTAGTCACCGCGCCCGGCCCAACGGTTCGTCGGCTTTCCGACCAGCCCGGTCTACTGTGCAGAGAGACGCCGACCGACCGTGCTGGCCGGGGGTGACGCGGTGACGGCTCCGCAACGGATCGGGCCCTACTTCATCGAGCGGCTGCTGGGCGTCGGATCGTTCGCGACCGTCTGGCTGGGCTACGACCCAGTGCTCGACGGGTACGTGGCGATCAAGGTGCTGGCCGAGAACTGGAGCCACGACCTGCGGGTCCGGGAACGCTTCCGAGACGAGGCCCGGCTGCTGCGCCGGCTGGAACACGAGCGGTTGGTCCGGGTGCACGCCGTCGGTGAGCTGCCCGACGGACGGCCGTACGCTGTGCTGGGCTGGGCGAACGGGGGCAGTCTCCGGGACCGGCTGGCTCTTGCTGAGATTTCCGTGCCGGCGGCGCTGCGCCTGCTCGGCGAGATCTGCGCGGGCGTGAGCGTGCTGCACCGCCACGGCGTCGTGCACCGCGACCTCACCCCCGGCAACATCCTGTTCCACTCCACTCCGGCGCCCTCCGGCGCCGAATCCACCGGGTCGCCCTCCGGCGCGGAATCCACCGAGGTGTCTCCCGGGGCGGGATCCACCGGCGCGACCTCCGGCGCCGAGCGGGTGCTGATCGCCGACCTCGGTCTCGCCAAGGCGCTCGCCGCCGCCTCCGGCCTCACCGCCCGGGCCGGTACCCCCGGCTACATGGCGCCGGAGCAGGACGAACCGGGCGCGGTGATCGACACCCGCGCCGACGTGTACGGGCTCGGACGGCTCGGGATCCGCCTGCTCGCCGCCGCCCCTGGGTCCGACCCGCCCAGATCGGCCGGCGCCCTGCGACTGCGCGACGGCGTGCCGGCGCGGGTAGCGGCGGTACTCCTCCGGGCCACAGCTCACCGGCCCGCCGACCGCTATCCCGACGCCGCCGCGCTGCACACCGCGCTCGACCGGGCCACCGATCCCGTCCGGCAGTCGTCGCCGATGGCCCGTCGCCCGTACCGGATGCTGCTGGCCGGGGCGGCCGTCGCGGCCGTCGCCGTCGTGGGCGCCGAGCCGGGCGGCACCGGGGCCGAACGTGACACCTACACCGCCGGACCGCTCACCGTGACGTTGCCGGACGGCTGGTCGGCCACCGGGGCGACCTGGGCCGGTCAGTACGACGCCGACGGCGAAGCGGAACCGGCGCTGGTGATGTCGCCGCAGCCCCGCCGCTGGGCCGCCGACCCCGGGGTGCCCGGCGCGTTCGTCGGCGTCTCCGTCAGCACGGCGGCGCGCACCACGCCCGCCAGGTTCCTGGCCGGGCGCACACACGGGGACTGCACGTCCGCGCCGGTGCGCACCACCCGCCAGGCGGGCGTCGAGTGGACCGTGGTGGCGTACCGCTGCGACCGGGACCGGCCGCGGATCGTCGAGTCGGCCGGCCTGCATCCCGCCCGCGGCGCTCTGGTGTACGTGCAGGTCGTGCCACCGCTGGACGGCGGACCCGACTTCGTGGACGGGCTGCTCGCCGGCGTGCGGGTGCGCTGAACGGCGCTCCGTGGTGACGGGCGACCATGCGCGGGCCGGACGGATCGCGGCGGGCTAGCGGACCACCACGGTGATGGTGTGCTCCCGATCCTGCTGGGGGATCGTGACGTCGACGGTGCCGGGGCGGACGAACCGGATGTCCACCACGCCGGCCTCGTAGTGCTGCGAAACCAGCTCCGGGCGGTCGACGGTGACCAGGCCCGGGCCGATGCCCTGGATCCGCAGCACCGCGCCGGCGGCGAAGCAGAGGGACCGCAGCAGCTCAAGCTCGGTCTCGGCCAGCGGCAGGTCGTAGCGCACGGCGCCCTGGCAGCTCGTGGTCGGCCCGGTCGACGTGGCGGCCGGGCGGTGCGGCGTACCCCTGGCGGTGGTCGGTGCGGGCGGTGCCGCGACCGGACGCCCGCTGGTCGACGGCGGTCGGGACGGAGATGCGGTGGGCGCCGGGATCGCCGAGGGGGTCGGCGACGGTCGGGACTCGGCGGGTGGTTGCACGGGCAGCGGCGCGACCGCGTCGGCGCCGCCGCAGGCCGCGACCGCCACGGCGGCCACGAGGGCGACGCCACCGGCGAGGAGCCAGCGGATCCAGGGGAGTCGCGCGGCGGGGCTCATTCGGCGCCGAGTCGTTGCCGGACCTGCCGCCGGGCCAGGTGCAGCCGGGACTTCACCGTGCCCACCGGCACGTCGAGCAGCGCCGCGATCTCGGGATAACTCAGCCCGAGGACGTCGCGTAGGGCAACCACCTCGGCCAGGTCGGGGCGGACCGCGTCGAAGGCGTCGAGCAGGTCGAGGCGGGTGCCCGCGACCACGCTGGTCCGTCGTGGGTCGGCCTGCTCGGGCACGGGTACGCCGCCGGCCTCCAACCGCCAGCGGCGGCGCAGCGTGCGGTACGTCGAGCGGGCCCGGTTGGCGGTCAGCCGGTGCAGCCAGGTGCGGAACGAGGAGCGCCCCTCGAACCGGGTGATCCCGTTGGCCAGCGCCAGCAGGGTGTCCTGGCAGGCCTCCTCGGCGTCCTCCCGGTTGGGTAGGAAGCGTGCGCACAGCCCCAGCACCTCGGGGCGTACCGCGAGCAGCAGGGCGTCCAGGGCCGCCGGGTCGCCGTGCGCGGCGGACCGGGCCAGCGCGTCGATGTCGTCCGCGTCGGGCATGCCGGGTGTCCAATGCTCGCCGGTGCCGATCCCCGAGCGTACGACCGGTGCGGCCGTCGCGCCCCGGTACGGTCCGGCACCCGACGCGTTACTCGAAGCGGGACACGTCTCCGGCACCCCTGCGCAGGATCTCCGGCTCGGGGCCGGACAGGTCGATCACGGTCGTCGGCTCCTTGCCGCAGTCGCCGGCGTCGAGCACCGCGTCGAGCTGGTGGTCGAGCCGTTCCTTGATCTCCCACCCCTGGGTCATCGGCTCGTCGTCGCCGGGCAGGACCAGGGTGCTCGACACCAGCGGCTCGGCCAGCTCGGCCAGCAGCGCCTGGGTGACGGTGTGCCGGGGTACGCGCACCCCGACGGTGCGCTTCTTCGGGTGCAACATCCGGCGGGGCACCTCCTTCGTGGCCGGCAGGATGAACGTGTAGCTGCCCGGGGTGGACGCCTTCACCAGCCGGAAGACCGCGTTGCTGATCCGGACGAACTGGCCGAGCTGCGCAAAGTCCCGGCAGACCAGCGTGAAGTGGTGCCGGTCGTCGAGGTGGCGGACCTGGCGGATCCGGTCCAGCCCGTCCTGGTTGCCCAGCTGGATGCCCAGGGCATAGCAGGAGTCCGTCGGGTAGGCGACCAGCCCACCACCGCGGATCAGGTCGGCGACCTGGCCGATGATCCGGGGCTGGGGGTTCTCCGGGTGCACGTCGTAGTACCTCGCCATCCTGAAGAGCCTAGGCGCACTCGCGGGCGAGTAGGAGACGAGGGCCACGACCGTCGGCGCGGACGGTGGAGCCGCCGAGATCACCTCGGTAGGGTAGGTCCCGGTCGGCTCCGACCAACAAGATCCACACCGCCGGGGGGCGCCAGGCATGGCCGATTCGTTCGCGCATCTGCACGTGCACACGGAATACTCGATGCTCGACGGAGCGGCCCGCCTCAAGGACCTGTTCGCCGAGGCCAAGCGGCTCGGCATGTCCGCCGTGGCGATCACCGACCACGGCAACATGCATGGCGCGAACGACTTCTACAACCAGGCGATGGCCGCCGGGATCACCCCGATCCTGGGCGTCGAGGCGTACGTGGCGCCGGAGTCGCGCTACCACAAGGCGCGCGTCAAGTGGGGTCGGCCGGAGCAGAAGAGCGACGACATCTCCGGCAACGGCGCGATCACCCACAAGACGATGTGGGCGAAGAACGCCCGTGGCCTGAAGAACCTGTTCACCCTCAACTCGCGGGCGTCCATGGAGGGGCACTACGTCAAGTGGCCCCGGATGGACATGGAGCTGATCGCCGAGCACGCCGAGGGGATCATGGCCACCACCGGCTGCCCGTCCGGCGCGGTGCAGACCCGGCTGCGGCTGGGCCAGTTCGACGAGGCGCTCAAGGTCGCCGCGAGCTACCAGGACATCTTCGGCAAGGAAAACTACTTCCTGGAGATCATGGATCACGGCCTCTCCATCGAGAGCCGGGTCCGTGAGGGGCTCACCGAGATCGCCCGCAAACTGGACATCCCGCCGGTGGTCACCAACGACTCGCACTACACCCACGAGGCGCAGGCCACCGCCCACGACGTGCTGCTCTGCGTGCAGACCGGCAGCAACATCGACGACCCGAACCGGTTCCGGTTCGAGGGCGGCGGCTACTTCATCAAGAGCGCCGACCAGATGCGCGCAGTGGACTCGTCGGAGTTGTGGCAGGAGGGCTGCCGCAACACCCTGCTGGTCGCCGAGAAGGTCGACCCGACCGGCATGTTCGAGTTCCACAACCTGATGCCGCGCTTCCCGGTGCCCGAGGGGGAGACCGAGGAGTCCTGGTTCCGCAAGGAGACGTTCGCCGGTCTGGCCCGCCGCTACCCGAACGGCATCCCGGAGGGGCATGTCGTCCAGGCGGAGTACGAGCTGGGCGTCATCAACCAGATGGGCTTCCCGTCCTACTTCCTCGTGGTCGCCGACTTCATCCAGTGGGCGAAGAACCAGGGCATCGCTGTGGGCCCGGGTCGTGGTTCCGCCGCCGGGTCGCTCGTCGCGTACGCGCTGGGCATCACCGACCTTGACCCGATCCAGCACGGCCTGATCTTCGAGCGGTTCCTCAACCCCGAGCGGGTCTCGATGCCGGATGTCGACATCGACTTCGATGAGCGTCGGCGCGGTGAGGTGATCAAGTACGTCACCGACAAGTGGGGCGAGGACAAGGTCGCTCAGATCGCCACCTTCGGCACGATCAAGGCGAAGGCCGCGATCAAGGACTCGGCCCGGGTCCTCGGCTTCCCGTACGCGGTCGGCGACCGGATCACCAAGGCCATGCCACCGGCGGTGATGGGCAAGGACATCCCGCTCACCGGCATCTTCGACAACAAACACCCCCGCTACGCCGAGGCGGGTGAGATCCGCGGCCTGTACGACTCCGACCCGGACGTCCGCAAGGTGATCGACACGGCCAAGGGCATCGAGGGGCTGATCCGGCAGACCGGTGTGCACGCCGCCGGCGTCATCATGTCCGCCGAGCCGATCATCGAGCACATCCCGTTGACGCGCCGCGACGCCGACGGGGCGATCATCACTCAGTTCGACTACCCGACCTGCGAGTCGCTCGGGCTGCTGAAGATGGACTTCCTCGGCCTGCGCAACCTGACGATCATCGACGACGCGGTCAAGAACATCGAGCTGAACCACGGTCGGAAGCTCGACCTGCTGGGCCTGCCGCTGGACGACAAGGCCGCGTACGAGCTGCTGGCCCGCGGTGACACCCTGGGCGTGTTCCAGCTCGACGGTGGGCCGATGCGGTCCCTGCTGCGGCTGATGAAGCCGGACAACTTCGAGGACATCTCCGCCGTCCTGGCCCTGTACCGACCCGGTCCGATGGGCGTCGACTCACACACCAACTACGCACTGCGCAAGAACAAGCTCCAGGAGATAACGCCGATCCACCCGGAGCTGGAAGAACCGCTGCGGGAGATCCTGGAGCCCACCCACGGCCTGATCGTCTACCAGGAGCAGGTGCAGCGCGCCGCGCAGATCCTCGCCGGCTACACCCTCGGCCAGGCGGACCTGCTGCGCCGGGCCATGGGTAAGAAGAAGAAGGAGATCCTCGACAAGGAGTTCATCCCGTTCCGGGACGGCTGCCGCGAGCGCGGCTACTCCGACGAGGCGATCCAGGCGGTGTGGGACGTCCTGGTGCCCTTCGCCGGCTACGCCTTCAACAAGGCGCACTCCGCCGCGTACGGCCTGGTCTCCTACTGGACCGCGTACCTGAAGGCGCACTACCCGGCCGAGTACATGGCCGGGCTGCTGACCAGCGTCGGCGACGACAAGGACAAGATGGCGCTCTACCTGGCCGAGTGTCGCCGGATGCGCATCCAGGTGCTGCCGCCGGACGTGAACACCTCGGCCGGGCCGTTCACCCCGGTCGGCAAGGACATCCGCTTCGGTCTGGCCGCCGTGCGCAACGTCGGCGCGAACGTCGTCGCCTCGATCATGCGGTGCCGGGAGGAGAAGGGCGACTACGCCGACTTCTACGACTTCCTGTCCAAGGTGGACGCCGTGGTCTGCAACAAGAAGACCATCGAATCCTTGATCAAGGCTGGTGCGTTCGACTCGCTGGACCACCCCCGCAAGGGTCTGCTCGCGGTGCACGCGGATGCCATCGACGCGTACGCCGACGTCAAGCGCAAGGAGGCGGTCGGCCAGTACGACCTGTTCGGCGCAGGCTTCGGAGACGCCGACACCGGCAGCACGACGGTGATGCCGGTCATCGGCGACAGCGAGTGGGACAAGCGCGACAAGCTGGCCTTCGAGCGCGAGATGCTCGGCCTGTACGTCTCCGACCACCCACTGTTCGGCCTGGAGCACATCCTCAACGCGGCGGCCGACACCACCATCGCCTCCCTGGCCGAGGACGGCGCGGTGCCCGACGGGGCGGTGGTCACCCTCGCCGGCATCCTGTCCGGTGTGCAGCGCCGGGTCACCAAGCAGGGCCGTGCCTGGGCCTCAGCCACCCTGGAGGACCTGGCCGGTGGGGTCGAGACGCTGTTCTTCCCCAACACCTACGAGGTGATCGGGCAGTACATCGCCGAGGACGCCATCGTGGTGGTCAAGGGTCGGGTGGACCGCCGCGACGACACCCCACGGATCATGGCGATGGACATGTCCATGCCGGACGTCAGCACCAGCGCCACCAACAAGCCGGTCACCCTCACTATCCCGGTGCACCGATGCACACCGCCGCTGGTGGAGAAACTCAAGGAAACCCTGGTGCTGCACCCCGGCGACACCGAGGTGCACGTCAAACTCCAGAACGGTGGGCGCACCACCACCCTGCGGCTGGGCCCGTTCCGGGTGGCGGCGACGACCGCGCTGATGGGTGACCTGAAGAGCGTCCTCGGCCCGGCCAACGTGAGCTGACCCGCTCACCTGGTCGGCGCGACCGGCCCCAGTCGGGCAGCATGGCGGGATGACCGCCAGCACGCCCGCCGGGGAGGCCGTCCGACCGACGCTGCGGGTCCGCGACCTGATTCCGGCCTACCTGGAGTACGCCCGCAGCGCCGCGTCCGCCCCCGCGTCGCACCGGCCCGAACTGTGGCGGACGCGCTACCTCGACCGTCACCCGGAGGTCTTTGCCACCCTCGACCGGGACCACGCGTGGTCCGTCCCGCCCGAACTCGCCACGGTTCTCAGCCGACTGGCCGGCGCGGACGTCGACCTGACCGCCCGGTCGGCGGCACTGCGGGCGGACCTGCCGACGGCGGTGCCGGCGGTGTCCCACGCGCTGGGTTGGAGCGGCGATGCCGACCCGGTGGAGTGTGTGGTCATGGTGGGCCTGCACCGGGCCAACGGCTGGGCAGAGTCGCTCGACGGCCGGTTCGCGCTCTTCCTCGCCGTCGAGGAGCTTGACGGGACGGACGACGGGCGGATGCTGGTGCGGCACGAGGTGGCCCACGTGGTGCACGACCGGCTCGCGGCGATCCGCGACTGGCCCGAGCACGGTGTGGCGAACACGCTGCTCACCGAGGGCCTGGCCACCGAGGTCTCGGCAGAGCTGACACCCGGCCGGGGCGACGAGGCGTACCTCTGGTTCGGCCGGCCGGGCCACCGACCGTGGCTCGACGAGTGCCGCCGCCGATGGCCGGAGATCCTGGGCCGGATCACAGCCGATCTGGAGACCGTCGACCCACGGCATCACGCGGCGTACTTCCTGATGCGCGACTCCCCACTCGGTGACCTGCCGAAGCGCTGCGGCTACCTGGTCGGGCTGGAGGTGGTGCGTCAGTTGCGGACGGAGCACCCACTGTCGAAGATCGCCACCTGGGGCCTGGACGAGGTCCGGGACAGGGTGCGACGGGCTCTGGCCGACCTCGTCGCCCGCGTCTGACCGGGCAAAGCACGCTCCGCCCGGTCAGACATCAGCCGATGCGGGGCTCAGCCCCGGTCGGGGGCGCTAATCTCCCGCAGCTGGCCGTCGGCCAACCGCAACCAGCGCTGCACGCCGATCTCGGCGAGGAACCGTTCGTCGTGGCTGACCACCACGAACGCCCCCTGGTACGCGGACAGCGCGCTCTCCAACTGGGCGACGCTGACGAGGTCCAGGTTGTTGGTCGGCTCGTCGAGCAGCAGCAGTTGCGGCGCCGGCTCGGCGCAGAGCACACACGCGAGGGTCGCGCGCAGCCGCTCACCGCCGGAGAGCACCCCGACGGGCAGGTTCACCCGGGAGCCCCGGAACAGGAACCGGGCGAGCAGGTTCATCCGCTGCGCGTCCGGCAGGCTCGGCGCGTACGCGGCAAAGTTCTCCGCCACCGTACGGTCGAGGTCCAGCAGGTCCAGCCGCTGCGACAGGTACGCGATCCGCCCGTCGCCGCGTTTCAGCTCGCCGCCGGCCGGTTCGAGATCACCGTTGACGAGGCGCAGCACTGTCGACTTGCCGACGCCGTTCGCCCCGGTGAGCGCGATCCGCTCCGGCCCCCGGATCACCAGGTCGGCGCCGTCGCCGCCGAACAGTTCCCGGTCGTCGAAGCGGGCCCGCATCCCCTGGCCGGAGAAGACCGTGCGCCCGCCGGGGACGGTGGTGTCCGGCAGGTCCACGGTGATCCGGTCCTCGTCGCGTACCGCCCGGCCGGCTTCGTCGAGGCGCGCCTGGGCCGAACCGACCCGGTTGGAGTGGGTTTCCTGCGCCCGGCCCGCCGACTCCTGCGCACTGCGCTTCAGCCCACCGGCCACGATCCGCGCCAGGCCGGCGTTCTTGAGGTTCTTCGAGGCGTTGCTGGCCCGCCGGTCGGCCCGCTCCCGGGCCTGCTGCATCTCCCGCTTCTCCCGTTTGACCTCCTGCTCGGCGTTGCGCAGGTTGCTCTCGGCCACCTCCCGCGCCGCCTGCACCGCCTCGGTGTACGCGGTGAAGTTGCCCCCGTACCAGCGGATTTCCCCGCGGTCCAGCTCGGCGATGCGGTCCATCCGGTCCAGCAGTTCCCGGTCGTGGCTGACCAGCAGCAGGCAGCCGGACCAGTCGGTGAGCACGTCGTAGAGCTTGTGCCGAGACTCCAGGTCCAGGTTGTTGGTCGGCTCGTCGAGCAGCAGCACGTCCGGGCGGCGCAGCAGTTGCGCCGCCAGACCGAGGGAGACCACCTGGCCGCCGCTGAGGGTGTGCAGCCGCCGGTCGAGTGACAGCTCACCGAGGCCGAGCCGGTCCAGCTCGGCGCGGGTGCGTTCCTCGATGTCCCAGTCGTCGCCGATCGTGGCGAAGTGCGCCTCGCTGGCGTCGCCGGCCTCGATGGCGTGCAGGGCCGCGATCCGCTCGGCGACGCCGAGCACCTGCGCCACGGTCAGGTCGCCGACCAGTGGCAGGGTCTGCGGGAGGTAGCCGAGCAGGCCGTCGACGGTGACGCTGCCGCCGCTGGGCCGCAGCTCCCCGGCGATCAGCCGCAGCAGGGTGCTCTTGCCGGCGCCGTTGGGCGCGACCAGGCCGGTGCGCCCGCCCGGGACGGTGAAGGACAGCTCCGAGAAGACCGGGGTGTCGTCCGGCCAGGAGAAGGACAGGTTCGAGCAGACGATGAACGCATCAGACATGAGAGTGACCTCAAAGGGTGGGGTGGGCGCGCCTAGGTCGCCCGACGACAACGGGAACCGGTGGAACGACGGCATGGCCTCGGCGGCTGCGCCTACGCGCGCCGAACCGATGGCCGAACACATCCGGTCTCACCCGGAGATGTCGTCGTCACCCGCCATGTCTGGTCTCCCTGGTCGTGCCACCAACCCAACTCGCCAAGTCTAACAACGGATCTTCACCCCGCCACCGCAATAGGGTGCAGCGCTCGGTGTATAGGTCAGGCTATAGTTGGTCCATGTCTCATGAGCCGCCACGTCGCTCGGCGATCAGGACGACAACGGATGTCCGCGACTGGCTGCGATCCCTGCGTCAGGCCGACCCCGCGACGTACCGGTCGGTCAACGTGGCGATCGACATGCTCGCGGAGACCGGTCCGGGCCTGGGGCGTCCGCTGGTTGACACCCTCAGGGGTTCGACCATCAGCAACCTCAAGGAACTGCGACCGAGATCTGGAAGGGACGTCGCGTTCGCGTGCTGTTCGTCTTCGATCCTTGGTCTCAGGCCGTGCTGCTGGTGGCCGGTAACAAGGCAGGCGACTGGAATCGATGGTACGAGAAAGCGATCCCGGTCGCTGAAATCGCGTACGAGGGCTGGCTTGCCTTCGAGAGGAAACGGAGGGAGGGCTGATGAGCGACTTCCATGACTGGAACGACATCCGGGCTGAGTTGCACGACGGGGACGATGAAGCGCTCGACGGAGAACGTGCCCGTACCGAGGCGTGGATCAGCGCTTTCCATCTTGCCGAAGAGCGGAAGCGGCTGGGCCTGACCCAACGGCAGGTGGCCGAGTTGATGGGTGTCACGCCCGGCCGGGTCAGCCAGATCGAGAACGGCGATCTGGAGGCCAACGAGGTCGCGACGTTGAGCCGCTATGCACGGGCGCTCGGCGCCCGGATGCGGATCATCTTCGACTACGGCGATGACCTCCGTCAGATCGCCTGACAGCGCGTCTCGCGTACTGCTGGCGACAGCAGACGTCGATCATGGAGTTGTGGTGGGAGCAATGCCCCCTGATGCTCCATATGCGAGGCACCACAATTCCATGATCGATGCTGGAAGAGGGTGGTTCGCTCAGCGGGGTCGGTATTCGACTTCGGGGCGGCCGGGGGTGCCGTAGCGGGGGCTGCGGGCCGCCCGCTCGACGGTCACCAGATATTCCAGGTATCGGCGGGCGGTCACCCGGGAGATGCCGGTCAGCCCGCTGACCTCGGTCGCGGACAGCCCCGCCTGGGCGCCGGCCCCGTCGGTGAGGGCTGCGCGTACCCGATTGAGGGTCTGCGCGTCGAGCCCCTTGGGCAGGCTGTGTCCGGCGGTGCCGCGCAGGGTGGCGAACATCCGGTCCACGTCGTGCTGGGCGGCCACCTCGCCGTCGGCGAGCGCCTGCCTGCGGTAGTCCGCGTACCGCTCCAGCTTGTCGCGGAACGCGGCGAACGTGAACGGTTTGAGCAGGTAGTGGGTCACCCCGAGGGATACCGCGGTGCGCACCACCGCCAGGTCCCGCGCGGAGGTCACCGCGAGCACGTCGACGCTGCTGCCGGCCGCGCGCAGCGCCCGGCAGACGTCCAGGCCGTGCAGGTCGGGCAGCCGAAAATCCAGGAGTACGAGGTCGACGTCGCCGCCGTCGTTGGCGCGCAGGGCAGCCATCGCCGCCCGCGCGGTGTGCGCCACGCCGACCACCACAAACCCGGGAACCCGTTCGGTGTACGCGGAATGGGCCTCGGCGAGCAGCGGCTCGTCCTCGACGACCAGCACGCGGATGTCGGTCACGACCGCTCACCTCCATTGGGCAGGCGGACGGTGAACAGGCTGCCGCCGTCGTCCGAGCGAGTCACCTCGGCGCTGCCGCCGTGCCGGCGGACCACCTGCCCGACCAGCGCCAGACCGAGGCCGCGGCCGGTGCTCTTGGTGGACCAGCCACGCCGGAACGCGTCGGCCACCCGCTCCGGGGCCAGCCCGGGGCCGCTGTCCGCGACCCGGATCACCAGCTCGTCGTCGACGGCGCCGACGAAGACCCGCACCCGGCGTGGCGCCGGCGTGCCGGCCACCGCCTCCAGGGCGTTGTCGACCAGGTTGCCGACCACGGTGAGCAGGTCGCCGCTCGGCAGTGGGCTGTCGTCGAGGCGGCAGTCCGGCTCGATGACCAGGTCCACCCCGCGTTCGCCGGCCCGCGCGGACTTGCCCAGCAGCAGCGCGGCCAACGCGGGCTCGGTCACGGCGCCGACCACCCGGTCGGTGAGCTGCTGGGCGAGGGCCAGGTCCCGGGTGCCGAGCCGGACGGCCTCGTCGGCGCGTCCCAACTCGACCAGGGTCAGCACGGTGTGCAGCCGGTTGGCCGACTCGTGGGTCTGCGCCTGCAACGCCTCGGTCAGCGCGCGCACCGAGTCCAGCTCGCTGGCCAGCGTGCGCAGCTCGGTCTGGTCGCGCAGGGTCAGCACCGTGCCGAGCACCGCGCCCTCGAAGCGGGTGGTCCGCTGGTTGGCCACGAGCACCCGGTCGCCGGCGACGATCGGCTCGTCGCGGGCGTCGCGCCCGGAGCCGAGCAACTCGGCCGCCGCTGGCGGCAGGTCGATCCCGGCGACCGGTTGGTCGATCACCGGCGTGTCCGCGTCGAGCCCCAGCAGTCGGCGTCCCTCGTCGTTGACCAGTGCCACCCGCCGGTCGGTGGTCAGCACGACGAGACCTTCGCGGACGGAGTGCAGGACCGCGTCGTAGTACTCGTACATGCGGGTCATCTGCGCCGGCCCCAGGCCGTGTGTCTGGCGGCGAAGTCGGCGACTGAGCAGCCAGGAGCCGGTCGCGGCGAGCGCCAGGGCCGGCGCGGCGACACCGAACAGCACCGGCAACTGGCCGAGCAGCTTGCGGTTGATGGCGCGGGTGGTGATGCCCACCGAGACCAGACCGACGATGCGTCGCTGCTCGTCGTACACCGGAACCACCGCGCGCACCGACTCGCCGAGCGTCCCGACGTTGGTGGTGGTGAACGCGCGGCCCGCCAGGGCGGGGCCGATGTCGCCGACGAACGGCTCGCCGATCTGCTCCCGGGTGGGGTGCGAGAAACGGGTGCGGTCGGGGGCCATCACCACCACGAAGTCGGTGCCCGTCGCCTCCCGGGTCGCTTCGGCGTACGGCTGGAGGATGCTGGCCGGGTCGGCGGTCGCGAGGGCCGCGCGGACGTCGGGGGAGCCGGCCACGGTCTGCGCCACCGCGAGCACCTCCTCCTCCGCGGCCTGGCGGGAGTCGCTGCGGGCCAGCCAGACGGCGCCCGCCGCGCCGGCCAGCACGAGCAGCGTCACCACCACCGCCTGGAGGGCGAAGAGCTGCGCCGCGATGCTCCACTGGCGTCGGGCCACCTCCACCACCTCCTCATCGCGCCGCTGCCGTTATCGAGTCAGCGGTGAACAGAATGACCGCAAGGCTGTCAACGGGTGAGACACGCTTCACATTGTCGACATGGACACCACCGCATCCACCACCTCACCGGCGCCCCCGGCCCGCCGGGACCGTACCCGTTACCTGTACATCGCTGTCATCGTGGCCGTGCTCGCCGGCATCGTGGTTGGCCTGGTGGCCCCCGATTTCGGCAAGGAACTCAAGCCGATCGGCACCGGCTTCGTCAACCTGATCAAGATGATGATCAGCCCGGTCATCTTCTGCACCATCGTGCTCGGCGTCGGGTCCGTCCGGCAGGCCGCGAAGGTCGGCAAGGTCGGCGGCCTCGCCCTCGGCTACTTCCTCACCATGTCGACGGTGGCGCTCGCCATCGGCCTGGTCGTCGGCAACCTCATCCACCCCGGCTCAGGCCTGAACCTGGGCTCGGACCTCGCGGGCGCGGGCAAGGCCGCCGCCGGTGACGAAGCCGCCAGTACGACGGAGTTCCTGCTCGGGATCATCCCGACCACGATGCTGTCCGCGCTCACCGAGGGCGAGGTCCTCCAGACGCTGCTGGTGGCCCTGCTGGTCGGTTTCGCCGTCCAGGCCATGGGCCGGCGCGGCGAGCCGGTGCTCGGCGCGATCGCCGTCATCCAGCGCGTCGTCTTCAAGGTCCTCGCCATGATCATGTGGCTGGCGCCGGTCGGTGCGTTCGGTGCCATGGCCGCCGTGGTCGGCGCGACCGGGGTGGACGCGCTCAAGAGTCTCGCCCAGATCATGCTGGGCTTCTACGCGACCTGTCTGATCTTCGTGCTGGTGTTCCTCGGCGCGCTGCTCTGGTTCGTGGCCCGGATCTCGATCTTCTCGCTGCTGCGTTACCTCGGCCGGGAGTTCCTGCTGATCCTGTCGACCTCGTCGTCGGAGTCGGCCCTGCCGCGGCTGATCGCGAAGATGGAGCACTTCGGGGTGAGCAAGCCGGTCGTCGGCATCACGGTGCCGACCGGGTACTCGTTCAACCTGGACGGCACGGCGATCTACCTGACGATGGCGTCGCTGTTCATCGCCGAGGCAATGGGCAACCCGCTCTCCATCGGCGAGCAGGTGTCGCTGCTGCTGTTCATGATCATCGCGTCGAAGGGTGCGGCGGGCGTGACCGGCGCGGGCATCGCGACGCTGGCCGGTGGGCTCCAGTCGCACCGACCGGACCTCGTCGACGGTGTCGGGCTGATCGTGGGCATCGACCGGTTCATGTCGGAGGCCCGCGCGCTGACCAACTTCGCGGGCAACGCCGTGGCGACCGTGCTGGTCGGAACGTGGACCGGCGAGTTCGACCGGGACCGGGCGGTCGGGGTGCTCAAGGGCGACGACCCGTTCGACGAGGCCACGATGCTCGATGAGCACGACGACGCCGACGAGACGGCCGCTGCACGGTCCGACGAACAGAAGCCCGCGACGGCGGGAGCGCCAGCCTGAGTTACGGCATGGACCCCCGGCAGGGTGCGCGGGCATGCGCCAGTGCCCCCTGCCGGGGGTGAACCGCGCCTGCCTGGATCACCGCGTTCGGACCCCCGGGTGATGAGTTCCGGCGTCCGCGCCCGTCATACCTACGACAGGACATGACGAGGCGGAAGGATGACGCGATGAGTGCGGACACGCGGCTGAAGGAGCTGGGCGTGAGCAATCTGGGTGAGGTCGACGAGCCGGCGTTCTCGGGGCTGGCACAGCGGCACCGGCGGGAACTGCACGTGCACTGCTACCGGATGCTCGGGTCGTTCGAGGACGCCGAGGACGCCGTGCAGGAGACGTTCCTTCGTGCCTGGCGGCGGCGGGAGACCTTCGAGGGGCGGTCGACGTTCCGGGCCTGGTTGTACCGGATCGCCACCAACGCCTGCCTGGACCTGCTCGCCAAGCGTCGCCCGGAGCCGGCGACCGGCGGCGAGGTGCTGTGGTTGCAGCCCTACCCGGACCGGCTGCTCGACGAGCTGCCCGCTGGCGACGCGGACGAGCCGGAGGCCGTCGCCGTCGCGCGGGAGACGATCGAGCTGGCGTACCTGGTCGCGGTGCAGCACCTCGCGCCGCGTCCGCGGGCGGTGCTGATCCTGCGGGATGTGCTCGGTTGGCCGGCGAAGGAGGTCGCGGATCTCCTCGGGGACTCCGTCAACTCGGTGAACAGCGCGTTGCAGCGGGCTCGCGCCGGCATGCGGGAGCACCTGCCCGCCGAGCGGCAGGACTGGACCGGCGGTGAAGAGGACGCCGGGACACGTGAGCTGGTGCGCCGCTTCACCGACGCCAGCGTGGCCACCGACATCGACGTGCTCGCTGGCATGCTGCGGGACGACGTCCGCTGCTCGATGCCGCCCACGCCGGGCCTGCACGTCGGCCGTGACGCGGTGGTGAACGACTGGGTCCAGGACGGATTCGTCGGCATGAAGGGGCTGCGGGGCATCCCCACCTCGGTGAACCGTCAGCCGGCGGTCGCCTTCTACCTGTGGCGGGAGCAGGAGGGCGCGTACCTCCCGCTGACGCTCGACGTCCTGCGCGTCACCGGTGGAGCGATCACCGAGATCGTCACGTTCCACGACGACCAGTTTCCGCGGCTCGGGCTGCCGGAGCGACTGCCGGCGGACGGCACGGAGTAGTCCCGATGTGGACGCTCACGCTGCGCGGCGGTGAGCGTGTCGTCGTGGACCCGGCGCAGTGGCGCGACGCGTTTGGCGTCGTCACGCACGGGCGGGTGCAGCTGGAGTTGCGCGACGGCGAACCGGGGCCGGTCCTCGGCCGTGACGCCGGGTTCTGGCTTCGCGGCACCGGCGTCCGCGCCCTGCACAACCCCGGCCGTCGTACGGCGAGGGTGCGCATCGTCGCGCCCAGACACCCCGTATCCCAGTTACCGATGGAGGAACGACATGAGCAGCACGAATGACACCGGAGTCGTCGCAGGCCCGGCACCGGCCCGGACCACCCACACCCACCGGTTCCGCGGACTCGTCGGCACCGGCCTCGTCGCCGCGCTCGCAGCGGTGGTGGCCACCACCCTCGCGGCCGCGCTCGCCCAAGGCGCCGGCGTCGACTTCGAGATCCCCGATGGTGGCGAGACGATCCCGTTGTCCGGCTTCGCCGTGGTGACCGGCTTCTTCTCGGTCTTGGGCATCGTCATCGCCGCCGCTTTTCGCCGGTGGAGCGCTCAGCCCGCCAGGCGATTCGTGTGGGCGGCGCTGTCGCTGACCGCGGTCTCGTTGGTCCCGCCCCTCATCTCCGGGGCGAACACCGCCACCATCGCCGCTCTCCTCGGGCTGCACCTGGTGCCCGCGGCGGTGATGATCCCCACCCTGGCGCGCAGCCTGCGCACCCGAACCGACTGACTGGTCTCGTCAACGATGCCGACGAGGTGCCGAGGGATCGCTGCGGAAGGCTCGGGGTGACATGCCGAAGGCAGCGGTGAAGACCCTGCTGAAATGGGCCTGGGAGGGAAAGCCCCAGCGGGCGGAGATGCTGAGGATGGGCCGCCCACGTTGCAGGGGGTCGCGCAGGTCGCGCGCGCACCGGTCCAGGCGCCTCGTCCGGATGATCTCGGCAACGGTCTGGTCCTCGGCCTCGAACGCTCGATGCAGGCTGCGGAGCGAGACGTGGTGCGCGGCCGCGACAGTGCCCGGGGAGAGGTCCGGGTCGCCGAGGTGCTCGTCGATGAACGCCTTGACGCGCACGCGCAGGCTGTGTCCGCGTACCTCGGTCGGTAGAGCCTCCGTGAGGTCCAGGCGCTGGGCCAGCATCGCGGAGATCAGGTCCCGGGCGACAGTGCCCAGGAGCGGAACGTCGCTCTCCTGGTACTGCTCGGGGTGGGTCAACACCTGCCGTACGAAGTGGTTGAGCAGCACGCCCATCCCCTCGGAAGCGGAGATGGTCGTTCCGAGGAGCTGCGCGACCTTGTTGGGATGCAGTGGTATGAAATCGTGCGGCACGAGGATCGTCAGGGTGGTCAACAGATCCTCGTGCTGCGACCGCCCCTGATGGGACGACTGATGCGGTCGCGACGTGTCGACGACGGCGAAGTGCCCCGGCGCGAAGCGGTTCGTCCGCCGCTCCTGTTCCAGCCCGCCGTACCCGGACAGCGGCAGCGCGAACTCGTACATCTCCGGGTCTCCGCGGCGGATGAACGTGCTGGTCCGCTGCATGTCCAGGGATGGGTACTGCCAGGACGACAACACGACCTCGCCCAGGCTGATGACGTCGGCGCGGGCGCGGAAGTCTGCCGCGTGGGCACTGTGGATCCGCATCGGCACCGACTCGCGTGCCACCAGGTCGTGCCAGTATCCGAATCGTTCACTCTCGGGCACCGAGATCGTGTCCGCCGAGCCTACGGTGAGCACTGGCTGCCTCGTTTCCTGTCGATGTTTCGGACGTGGCGACGGCAGCACTGCCGATCGGCTGGCCCGGCCTTCGGTCCGGTCAGCGCCGGCGTGCTCGCCACATCGTGTGTTCCCTGGAAATCGCCGTCTCCGTGTCGTTCACGAACTGCGACAGGTCGGCTTCCGACCTGATCCGGGTGGCGAGCGACCCCATGGCGGCAAGCTCCTGACTCGCCAGGGCATAGGCCGTTGCCACCGCACCGTGTTGCCGGGTCTGCGTCCATGCCGCGCCGGCCGCGACCGCCGCGGCGGCCACGCCGAGCAGGTCGACATCGGTCAGGCCGGCAGCCCTCGACACGGCCAGGGTCACCCCCACGATCTCCAGGACGAGCATGCTGACCGACCAGCGTGTCGCCCGGGCGCGGTTCGACAACGACCGCTCGGCGTACCAGGCCCGCTGGCTCTCCAGGCGGCCGGTCAGGTACGCGGCGCGGCGGTCCTCAAGGGAGGATGAGCGGAGAGCCCGCATCCGATCGGTGATCTGTTGCCCGGTCATCGCGGGCGCGGCCAGCCCGGCCGCCGACATGTCCCTGGTGAGGCCCAGCAGCCGGCCGGTGAATTCCTCGGTGCTGTCCGCGTCGCTCCGCGACCGGGGAAAGGGCTCAGAAGCTGTCACGAATCGCCAGGTGAGCGACTTGACGGATTCGGAGAGGGCCCTGCCGACGTACCACCGCTCGTTGGGACGATTGGTGAGCAGGAAGACCTCGACGATCGAGGTGGCGGCGAAGGCGCCCGCCGCCAATGCCGGGCCCAGGGCGAAGTTGTCGAGTTTCCAGGTGGCGACGCCCGCGACGGCGGCCAGCAGGAGCAGGGACAACCGCAGTGCGATCAGGGTCGTGAACACTCGTTGGCCGCGCTGCGACTCGTGGGACACGGCGCGCTGAAACGGGGGAAGATCCTCGGCATTCAGCATGGCGTTGGCCTCTCGACAGATCATTCACTGTAGATGGTGCCGCCCACGGTGGTTGTCCGAAGATCGACGCGTGTCGCCGTCCGTCGCGGCGCTTCCGGCTCTACGGCGTGGTCGTGGCGCAGGCCACGCCGATGCCGAGGTCGACGCGGTGGTCCTGGCCGTTCGAGGTCACGATGAGGGGTACGCAGCCCGCCCGCGCGACCCAGGTGCCGCCGACGAACGCCAGCCACCGAGCCTGCCCACCTTCTGGTGCGCAGGCGTGCACGGTGGCGGTCGCGGCTGGCGTGGTGGCGGCGCCCCATCCGACTCGGGCCCTGCCCTCCCATCCCGGTGCGATCCGGAGGTCCACGACCCGGTCCGCGCGGACGACCAGCCCCCACTTGGCGAAGAGCCGCGCCGCCGGGTCGGCCTCGCCGGACTCCTCCGCGGACAGCACGGCCGCGCTGGGCACCGCCACGTCCTCTCCAACCAGCCGGTAGCCCGCCGGCGGTGCCGACATCTCCGTGACCGACGGGGTGCAGGGCGGCTCGCCATCGCTCGGGCTCGTTGATGTCGTCGCGCCGTTGGACGGCGGCGCGCTGGGTTGCCGCGAGTCGCCTGCGGGCGTGCAGGCGGTCAGTGCCGCCGCCAGACACACCAGGCCCCACCGTGCGATCGGCCCGGGCACCGGGTGGACCGGAACGCGTGGGGGCCGGGTGGTTGTCGCACTCGCACTCATCGGACATTCATAGCTGGTTGCCGCGCTGACGGTAGGCCCGGAGATGGTTACCGTCGTGGATGTTGTGGTTCCCCGACCGTTCGAGGAGTGATCGCATGGCCCCCTCTGCGTCCCGGTTGTAGGAGCTGGCGTTACGTGAGCCTCACGCTGGAGCTGGTCGCCTTCGTGGCAGCCCAACAACAGCGCGAGGACCTCGCCGTGGTGGCAAAGGCCCTCGCGGTGCTAGGACAGATGGCGACGACCTGGGTTGACGGCCGAGCGCGGGGTGGCGTAGCCCACCCTGGTCGACCAGATACCTAGACGCTTACCTCGCCACCCGCGTCTACCTCAATGAAGCCGGCTCTTCGAAGTTAAGTGGGATTGAGGTGTCCGCGGTTGCGCCGGGTGGTCGCTGCCGGTGCTGGCCGTCATGGCCGCAGGGCGGTCGCGGCCGGAGTCCAGGTCGACTCGTCCTCGACGTCGGCGACCGTGATCCCCTTGGCGATCTTCTCCAGCTCGGCCCGCGGCAGCTGGTTACCGTGCCTAGCGGGGCTGACCTCGAGGACGACTGTGCCGTCGGCGCTCCAGAACTGGCACCAGCTGCCGGGCAGCGGGCCGTCCCCCCCGGGCCGGTCGGCTACGTCGTAGCACTCCGTCACACCGGGCTTCGGCGTCTGGTCCGCGCTGCTACTCGGGATGACGGAGATGTGGAACCCGTCTGTGATGGCACCCTCGGTCGCGTCGTACGGTGCGGTCAGTCCAGTGGTGGGCACGGCGGACTTGGTGTACGTCGCGCCGCCATAGTCGCCGGCGCGGGCCGTGGCGATGCCGCCGAGGCCCGCCGTGGTGTGGGTGCCGATCTGCAACGGCACGTAACCGTCCGGCAGGTAGCCCACCCTGAAGGGCACCAGGGCCGGCGTCGGCCTGCTGGGCTTCAGGCCTTCGACCAGGCCGCCCAGCTCCTCGAAGCTCGGCGTGGCCTTGTCGCCGGAGTACGACGTGACAGCCGCCCAGGCGTTGTCGGCGTACTCCCAGGCGAAGAGCTTGTTGCCGCCATCCACCGAGCGCTGCGGGTCAAGGCCGACCGGCAGCGTCGCCTGCACGGCCCTGCGCCCGGCCACGGTGATGTTCGTGCCGTCCTTGATCTTGGTGGGGTCGAAGGCGCCGGGCCGGTAGACGGTCAGGTATGCCCAGAGGGCCGGCTTCCCGTTTTCCCTGTTCCGCAAGAACTCGTCGCCCTGCTCCTCCACCTCCTGGCGGGTCATGGGCTTGTCGTTCGAGGTGTGGCCGTCGGAGTAGACGGAGGCGATCTGGTACGCGGTGGACGCGACGATCGGGTCCTGCACATGCAGCGTGCCGGCGTCGTACCCGGTGAAGGTGAAGGTGAACGGCGCGGCGTCGGGCCACTCGGCCCCGGCCGGCTTGGACGCCGCCGCGCCGGCCCCGGCCGGCGTGGCCGGGGAGCTCTGCTCGGCACCTAGGGTCGGTACCACGAACGCACCGGCGACCACGGCCACGACGAGGCCCGCCGCGCCAGCTGACGCGAATCCAGCCCGACGGCGGCGCTCAGCCCGCCGCCCTGCCGTGATGATGTCGTCGATGGTGCGGGACATCGGCGGCTCTTCGCCCGTTACCGTGTCCACGAGATCATGCAACCGCATGGGTCCACTCCTTTTTCGACGGTTCAATGAGATCGGTACGGTCGCCGCCGAGTGACTCGCGCAGCTTCGCCAGGCCACGGGAGACCTGACTCTTGGCCGTGCCCACCGTGCAGTTCAGGACGCTGGCGGTGTCCTCCAGGCTCAGATCCAGGTAGTGCCGGAGCACAACTGCGGCTCGCTGCCGGGGTGGCACCGCGTCAAGCGCCGCCCGCAGGCGCATCCGCTCGTCGGTCGCACCGGCGGGGTCGCGCAGCGCGATGTCCGGCATGGCGTCACCGGCCGACCGCTCGCGTCGCCACGGCCGACGGGTCTCGTCGACCGCGGCCCGGTAGACCATGGTCTTGACGTAGAGATCGGGGCGGTCCAGCTTCCGCCAGCGGGGGTAAAGCTTGACCAGAGCGTTGGCCACGGCGTCCTCCGCCGCGTGCCAGTCACCGCAGGTCACGTACGCCAGCTTGCGCAGTGACGCCATTTCTGACGTCACGAACTCGCGGAATGCTTGCTCGTCTTCGGCTATCAAGTCCACTGCCTCCTCATGACGGAGGTAGAACGGACCCGCCCACCCGGAAAGTTGCACCGCTCGAAGAAGTGGGCAGATTGACAGCGGCGGTCGCTGCCGATCAGCTGGGCTCGGCCTGTTCCGGGGTTCTCGGCGCTGATTTCGTCGCGAAACCCGCCGGTGCCGGGACGCCCCGGAGCAGAATGGTGGACCGGGGAGGGGTGCCGCGACGAGCCGGGGGAGCAGGCGTGCTGGCAACCAGCCTCCTCGGCCGGCTCCGCCGCCGTGACCCAGGGGACGCCATCCTGCGGCGCGCGGCGCGACTGACGATCGTCGCGTCCGTCGTCTTCTACGGCTGCCGGTACGGCGCGGGCAGTCCGATGCTCGCCACGTACGGCCTGTTCGGCACGATCGCGGCCGGGTCGTTCGCGCAACTGCCCGGTCCCGCGCCGCAACGGGCGCGGATCCTCGTCCTGTCGCTGCCGGGGGTCTGGGCGCTGATCGTCGCGGGATCGCTGTTGGCGTGGAGCACGTGGGCGGCCGCTGGCGGGATGCTGGTCATCGGGTTCGTCGTGGCGTTCGCCGGGGTTGGCAACCCGCGCCTGGTGGGGTTGGCGAGCGCGTTCCAGCTCTTCTACATCCTGGCGTCCTTCCCGCCGTACCAGCCGGGCACCCTGCCGCAGCGACTCGGCGGGGTCACGTTCGCGATCGTCCTGCTCGCCGCCGCCGAGGTTGTTCTCTGGCCCGATCCGGTGCCGGTCTCCTACCGGCAGCGTCTCACCCAGGCGGCGGACGGCGTCGCGGCGCTCCTGGACGCCACCGCCGACGGGTTGATCCACCCGCACGCCGGTCCGGGTGATCGGGACGCGCGGCGCGAGCGGGCGTACGACGTGGTGGCCGCCATCGAGTTGGGCCGCAACCCACCGGAGTGGGCCCCCACCGCGGCGGGCGTTCAGGACCGGGCGCTGCGGATCTGCGCGGCCGCCCTGCGGGAGGTGCTCGTCGAGGCGGACCGGCTGGTGACGGACGCCCCGCCGGAGCCGGCCGGGAACCTGACGGCGGCAGGTCTGCTGCGCTCGTGCGCGGACACCACCCGCGCTGCGGGTCGCAGCCTCTCGCCGGGTGCCCCGGCAGTGCTCATCGACGGCTTGGACACTGCGGTCGGGCGAGCCGAGACGGCGTACCCCGTGGGGGAGGGCGACGGCCGCGACACGTCGGACGTACCCCGGTTGTGCCGGGACGCGACGGGGCTGGCCCTCGCCGACCAGGTGCGGGTCTTCGCCGTCGGCGCCCGGGTGGCCACCGGGGCGCGGCTGCACGGCGAGGACGCGACCTCGGGGCTCTTCGAGTACGCGCGACACAGCCCGTGGACGCTGTACTGGTGGCAGTTTCGCTCCCACCTGGCACCCCGCTCGGCCCACCTGCACAGCTCGCTCCGGCTGGCGGTGGCGCTCGCCCTCGCTCGGGTCGCCGCCGGGGTGTTGCACCTGACCCACGGCTTCTGGGTGCTGCTGGCGACCCTCACGGTCCTGCGTACCTCGGCCTCGGACACCCGCACCGCGCTGCGGCCGGCCGTGCTGGGCACGATCGCCGGTGCTGCTGTCAGCGGCGGCCTGATGGTCGTCGTCGACCAGCCCGTCGTGTACGCCGTCGTCCTGCCGGTCACCCTGATGCTGGCCTTCGGCGTCGGTCGCCTGCTGGGTCCGGTGTGGCAGCAGGCGCTGTTCACCCTGCTGCTGACGGTCGTGTTCGCCCAGCTCAGCCCGGAAGGGTGGCGGCTCGCCGAGGTCCGTCTCGTCGACGTGCTGCTCGGCGCGGTGATCGGTGTTCTCGTCGGCGTGGCGATGTGGCCACGTGGCGCGGCCCACGACCTGCGGCACAACGCGACCCGCTACCTGGCCGCCAACGCGGACGCGGTCGAGCAGACCGTCGAGGCGATGCTCGGTGACGCTCCGTCCCCGGACCGCGCCCTCGACCGGGTACGACGCCGGATGATCCTGATCGACTCGTCGTACTGCCAGTACCACTTCGAGCGGCACGACCCGCACCGTCAGCAGGTGAACTGGTCCGCGATCCTGAGCGCCGGGCACCACGTGGTGCCCGGCGCCGAGTCGCTGCTGCGGCGCAACCCGCCCGGCTGCCTGGCCGGCTGGCCGGCCGCTGCGGTGCTGCTGCGGGACTCCGCCGGGCACCTGCGATCGGCGTACGCGGCCCTCGCCGACGAGGTCGCGCACGGCCGGCCGGCTGGTCCCACGCCCCTCCCGACCGGCTGTGCCGCCGAACTGGACCGGATCCGTCCGGCCCTCGGCAAGGCCGACCCCCGGTCCGTCCGGCACCTGGTGGAGGTCGACCGGTGGCTCGCCGGTCTCGCCGACACCCTCGCCCGGATCCACCCGCCGGCTCAGGGCGACTCGGCTGGCCGCCGTGGGCAGCCGTGACCCGGTCCGCCCAGGCCGCCGGTTGCCGATTGGCCGTGCCCGTTCGGGGCCGTGCCGCCTAGCGTCGAGCACATGGAGATCGAGCAGGCACAGAAGCTGTGGCAGCCGGAACCCGGCTGGCTGAACACCGCCTCCTACGGGTTGCCGCCCGAGCCGGCGTGGACGGCGTTGCAGGACGCTCTCGCCGCGTGGCGGGTCGGCAGCACGTCGTGGGAGGGGTGGGGCGAGTCGGTGCAGCGCTCCCGTACCGCGGTCGCAGGTCTGATCAACGTGCCGGACAGCGACGTGGCGGTCGGTGCCGCCGTGTCCCAGATCCTCGCGCCGGTCGCGGCGGCGCTGCCGTCCGGTGCCACGGTGGTGGTGCCGGACGTCGAGTTCACCTCGAATCTGTTCCCCTGGCTGGTCCAGGAGGGCCGCGGCGTCACGGTCCGCACGGTGCCGGTGGACGGGCTGGCCGACGCGATCGACGCCGACACCGACCTGGTCGCGTTCAGTCTGGTCCAGTCGGCCGACGGTGCTGTCGCCGCGTACGACGAAATTGTCGCGGCGGCCCGCGCGCACGACGCGTTGGTGGTGGTGGACGCAACCCAGGCGTGCGGCTGGCTGCCGTTCGACGGGAGCCGGGCCGACGTGGTGGCGGTGGGCGGCTACAAGTGGCTGATGAATCCGCGCGGCACCGCGTACGCCTATCTGGCCCCGGCGCTGCGCGAGCGGCTGCGCCCGGACGCGGCCGGCTGGTATGCGGGCCGCGACCCGCACGCCTCCTACTACGGTCCGCCGCTGCGGCTGGCCGACGACGCCCGCCGGTTCGACATCTCGCCGGCCTGGTTCAGCTGGGTCGGTGCGGCGCCCGCCCTGGAGTTGGTCGCCGAGATCGGTGTGCCGGCGATCCGGGAGCACAACGTGGCGCTGGCTAACCGGTTCCTGACCGGGCTGGGCCGGCCGCCGGGGGACAGCGCCATCGTCAGCGTCGACGTGCCCGACGCGGAGCAGCGCCTCGATGCGGCCGGCATCCGGGCGGCGGTGCGCGCCGGGCGGGTCCGTGCCTCGTTCCACCTCTACTCCACAGAGGCCGACGTGGACGCCGCGCTGACCGCGCTCGTCGGGTGAGGCCGGCCGCGCCCGCGGCGGGGCACGGCCGGCCGGTGGTCTGAGACCACTCACGCGGGCTCAGGCCAGGTGGCCACCGATCTTCGTGTAGCCGCGCAGCAGGTCCCGGGAGATGATCAGTCGCTGCATCTCGTCGGTGCCCTCGAAGATCCGGTAGAGCCGGACCTGCCGGTACCAGCGTTCGATGGGCAGCTCACGGGTGTAGCCCATGCCGCCGTGGATCTGGAGCACCCGGTCGACGACCCGGTTGACCATGCCGGCGCCGTAGAGCTTGCCCATCGACGACGCGTGCCGGGGGTCCAGGCCCTGGTCGACCGTCCACGCCGAGCGCAGCACCAGCCAGCGGGCCGCCTCCAGCTCGGTCTCCGAGTCGGCGATCATCCACTGGATGGCCTGGTTGGTGCCGATCTTCGTGCCGAAGGTCTCCCGGGTGTTGGCGTAGTCGATGGCCATCTGGAGGACCCGTTCGGCGATGCCGATGGCGTGCGACGGGATGGTGTAACGGCCCTTGCCGATCCACTCCATGCCCAGCGTGAAGCCCTGCCCGATCTCGCCGAGGATGTTGCGGTGCGGCACGCGTACGCCGTCGAAGATGAGCGACGCTGGCCCGCCCTCGCCCATGGTCTGGATGAACTCCGAGCGCCAGCCCATCGAACGGTCCACCAGAAACGCGGTGGCCCCGCCGTTGCGGGCGCCCTTCTCCCGGTCGGTCACCGCGACCACGATGGCGAAGTCGGCGTCGTGGCCACCGGTGATGAAGGTCTTCTCGCCGTCCAGGATCCAGTCGTCGCCGTCGCGGCGGGCGGAGAGCCGGATGTTCGCGGCGTCGGAGCCGGCACCCGGCTCGGTGATCGCGAAGCAGGAGCGCCGTTCACCCTCGATGGTCGGGATGAGGAACTCCTGCTTCTGCTCCTCGGTGGCGTGGAACAGGATGTTGTCCGCCTCGCCGCCGAAGCGGAACGGCACGAAGGTGTGGCCCAGCTCCGTCCAGATCAACGACTGGAGCACCGCCGGCAGGTTCATCCCGCCGTACTCTTCGGGGGTGGCCAGGCCCCAGAAGCCGAACTTGCGCGCCTTGAGTTGCAGCTCACGCACCTCGGAGTGGTCCAGGCCCGGCTGGTGCGCCCTCTCCCGGCGGAGCACCTCCGCCTCCAGGGGCATCACCTCGCGGCGGATGAACGATCGGACGGTGTCCCGCACCGCCCGCTCCTCGTCGGTCAGCGAAAAGTCCACGTGGTCCTCCTGGCGTCGGCGCAGCCGGTCGCCCTTAAACTAGCGGTGCAAGTTTTGCCGCGTCCAGACCTGACGGCCGAGACCCGCGAGGAGCGCAGTGCCCCGACCCCGCCAGCCCCGGCTGACCCGGCAGCTGATCGTCGAGACAGCCACCGCGCTCATCGACGCCGAGGGCCTGCCAGCCTTCTCCACCCGGCGGCTCGCCGCCGAGCTGGGCGTACGCGGGCCGTCGCTCTACAACCACTTCGCCACCAAGGACGAGATCCTCGACGCGGTCGCCGACACGGTCACCGGCGCCGTCGACACCAGCGGCTTCGCCAGCCGGGACTGGGCCGCCGCGCTGCTCGACTGGGCCTGGTCGTACCGGCGGGCGCTCACCGCGCACCCGAACATCGTGCCGTACCTGGCGCAGGGGCCGGGCCGCCGACCGGCGGCGCTGGCCATGGCCGACGCGGTCTACGGCGGGCTGGTCCGCGCCGGTTGGCCGCCCGCGCGGGCCACCCACATCGGCGCGGCCCTGCGCTACTTCGTGGCCGGGTCGGCGCTCGGCTCGTTCGCCCGGGGTTTCGTCGAGGACCCGGAGCTGTACGCCGCGCACTACCCGCACCTGCGCCAGGCGCACCGGCTCGCCGAGCACCAGCAGAGCGTGGACGAGGGCGCCTTCGCGCTGGGCCTCGACGCCCTGCTGTACGGCCTGGCCGCCGAGTACGCCCGCACCGTCGGCACTGTGGAGTCCGGGCGGCCCAACGGGTAGCGTCCAAACTCCCAGCGCTAGTTTCATCGCCCGCCGCGACGTCGTCGCCAGCCCTCATCGCGACCCCGTCGCCATCGCCCATCGACCACCCCCCGAAGGGACGACATGGACCTCGCCGCCCCGCCGTCGCAGCTGTCCGACGCCCTGCGCCTCCGGCGCCACCTGCACCTGGGCGGCGAATGGTCGTCGCCCGCCGGCACCGACCTGATCGACGTGGAGAACCCGAGCACCGGCGAGCTGATCGGGCAGGTGCCGGCCGGCACCCCGGCCGACGTGGACCGCGCCGTGGCCGCGGCCCGCGCCGCCTTCCCCGGCTGGTCGGCCACCGCTCCCGCCGAGCGCTCCGCCCACCTCGACCGGCTGCACACCGCGCTCGCCGCACGCGCCGACGACCTCGCCCGCACCATCGCCGTTGAGCTGGGCTCGCCGCTCAAGCTCGCCACCCGGGCGCAGGTCGGACTGCCGTTGACCGTGCTGCGCGACCACGTCGCGCTCGCCGCCCGCGCACCGGTCGACGAGACGATCGGCAACTCCCTCGTCGTCCGCGAGCCGATCGGCGTGGTCGGTGCGATCACCCCGTGGAACTACCCGCTGCACCAGGTGATGGCGAAGCTGGCGCCCGCGCTGGCCGCCGGTTGCACTGTGGTGCTCAAGCCCAGCGAGATGACCCCGTTGACCGCGTACCTGCTCTTCGACGCGGTCACCGAGGCCGGCCTGCCGCCGGGGGTGCTCAACCTGGTGACCGGCACCGGGCCGGTGGTCGGCGAGGCCCTGGCCGGGCACCCCGACGTCGACCTCGTCTCGTTCACCGGCTCCACCGCCACCGGTGCTCGGATCATGCGGCTCGCAGCCGACCGGATCGCCCGGGTCGCGCTGGAGCTGGGCGGCAAGTCCGCCAACGTGATCCTCCCCGACGCCGACCTGGCCACCGCGGTCAAGGTGGGCGTCGGCAACGCCCTGCTCAACTCCGGGCAGACCTGCACCGCGTGGACCCGGATGCTCGTGCACCGCGACCGGTACGACGAAGCACTCGACCTGGTCGCCAAGGCGGTGGCCGGCTACCGGCTCGGCGACCCGTTCGATCCGGCCACCCGCCTCGGCCCGCTGGTCTCCGCCGCCCAGGCCGAGCGGGTCCGCGGTCACATCGACCGGGCCATGGCCGACGGCGCCCGACTGGTCGCCGGTGGCCCCGACGCCCCGGTGCCGTCTGCGGGGCACTTCGTGGCCCCTACCGTCTTCGCCGACGTGCACCCGGACAGCGCGCTCGCCCAGGAGGAGGTCTTCGGTCCGGTGCTTGCCGTCCTCCCGTTCGCCGACACCGACGAGGCGGTCGCCATCGCCAACAACTCGAAGTACGGGCTGGCCGGCGCTGTCTGGTCCGCCGACACCGACGCGGCGCTCGCGGTGGCCCGCCGGCTGCGCACCGGGGCGGTCGACATCAACGGCGCCTCGTTCAACCCGCTTGCCCCGTTCGGCGGCTACAAGCAGTCGGGCCTGGGCCGGGAGCTGGGCGTGCACGGGCTCGCCGAGTTCTGCGAGCTGAAGGCGATCCAGCGATGAGCGCCCCCGAGTCGTCCCCGGCCGCGCCGGGCGGCGGCGAGCCGGCGGGCGCGCCGGTCACCGTCCGTGCCCTGGTCGCGCGTGGGGCCGGCGCCGAGCTGCGAATCGAGCAGGTACGCCTGCCCGCGCCCGGCCCCGGTGAGGTGCGGGTGACGATCCGGGCCGCCGGTGTCTGCCACTCCGATCTGTCCATGGTGAACGGCACCCTCGCCGCGAGGTTCCCGCTGGTGCTCGGGCACGAGGCGACCGGGGTGGTGGCCGAGACCGGCCCCGGCAGCCGGCTGGCGGTCGGCACACCGGTGGTGCTCAACTGGGCGCCGGCCTGCCGGGCCTGCTGGTGGTGCCGTCACGGCGAGCCCTGGTTGTGCGCCGCCACCACCGCGCCCACAGTGGCGCGTGGCGAGACCGACGACGGCACCCCGCTGCACCTGACCCTCGGCCTCGGCGCGCTCGCCGAGGCGGTGGTGGTGCCCGACAACGCCGTGATCCCGATCCCCGCCGGGCTGCCCCCGGAGCAGGCCGCCCTGCTGGGCTGCGCGGTGCTCACCGGCACCGGCGCGGTGCGCAACACCGCCCGCGTCGCACCCGGTGAGTCGGTCGCGGTGATCGGTCTCGGCGGGGTCGGCCTCGCCGTGCTCGCCGCCGCCCGCCGGGCCGGCGCCACCACGATCCTGGCCGTCGACGTCGCCGAGGCGAAACGCGACCTGGCGCTCGCCGCCGGGGCGACCGACTTCCTGCTCTCCGACGACCGGCTGTCCAAGGAGGTGCGGGCGCGCACCGAGGGCCGCGGCGCCGACCACGCCTTCGAGTGCGTCGGTCGCGCCGCCACCATCCGGGCGGCCTGGCGGCTCACCCGGCGCGGGGGAGCGGTGACCGTGGTCGGCATGGGCGCGAAGGACGACATGGTCAGCCTCGGCGCGCTGGACATCTTCCACTCCGCGCGGACCCTGCGCTCCTCGGTGTACGGCTCATCCGACCCGGACCGGGAGGTGCCCGTGCTGGCAGCCGAGCTCGCCGACGGTGCACTGGATCTGGGTGTGCTGGTCAGCGGCACGCTCCCGCTGGACGACGCGCCCTCGGCGTTCGACCGGCTGGCCCGGGGCGAGGGCGCTCGCTGGGTGGTCACCCTGGACTAGCCGAGGCTGCTCGGCGCCGGTGCCCGTCGAACTCGGCGTGACCCAGCCCCATGCATCCGCCACACCTGGCGATCTTGGACAGCTGCCGTTCAGCGGCAGGACCGTTCCGGGCGGCCTCGTCGCCGACACCAGGTGATTGGCCCGTTGCACCCTCCGATACCTAACACTACTATGCATAATGGTTCTAGGCTTGGGTTGGGGGAGCGTGGTGAGGTCTCGTGAAGGTCGCTAAGGATCTGGTGGCCGCCTCGGCGACACCGATGGTGCTCGGCATCCTGGCCGAGGGTGAGAGCTACGGCTACGCCATCCTCCGGCGGATCAACGAGCTGTCCGGCGGCGAGCTGGACTGGACCGAAGGGCTGCTGTACCCGTTGCTGCACCGGCTTGAGCGCCTCGCCTATGTGGAGGCGAGCTGGCAGTCGGCCGTCGGCGAGCGGAAACGCAAGTACTACCGCATCACCGACAAGGGTCTGGCCGAGCTGGCCGAGCAGCGCCGGCAGTGGGACACCGTCGTGGGCGCGCTCAAGGAGATCTGGCATGACCGTGCACCGCTGACGGTGAAACCGCTGGAGGGCCTCGCATGACGGCACAAGACGGGCCGGAGCAGGTGGAAGCGCAGTTCGCGCAGTGGCGCCAGTACGTGCTGCGTCGCAGGGAGTTGCAACCGTCGGACGCCGACGAGCTCGAAGACCACCTTCGCGGCTCCGTCGACGAGTTGGTCGCCGCGGGCCTGAGCCCGGATGAGGCGTTCCTGGTCGCGGTGAAGCGGATGGGCAGTCTCGACGACATCTCCCGCGAGTTCGCCCGGGAGCATTCGGAGCGCCTGTGGAAGCAGTTGGTGCTGACCGGCGACTCCGGCAGTCCGATTGCCGGCGCGCGCTCCCGGCGGGACCTGTGGGTCATGTTCGGCTGCGCGGCGGGTGCGGTGGTGTCCGTCAAGGCGCCAGCGCTGTTCGGGCTGAGCTTCGACGACGACGGCTCGTTCTACGCGCGGAACGCCACCCTGTTCGCGCTGCCCTGGCTCGCGGCGTTCCTGGCCTGGCGCCGGCAGGCCCGACCGGTGATGATCGCAGTGCTGGTGGCGCTGTTCGCCCTCGGCGTGGTGGCGGCCAACGCCTATCCCCTGGCGGACGACTCGCAGTCCGTGGTCGTCAGCAGCGTCCATCTCCCCATCGCCCTGTGGCTCGTGGTCGGTCTGGCCTACGTCGCCGACGACTGGCGCTCGTCTCGTCGACGCATGGACTTCATCCGCTTCACCGGCGAGTGGTTCATCTACTTCGTACTGATGGCCCTCGGCGGCGGCGTGCTCGCCGCGTTCCTGTTCAACACCTTCGCGGCCATCGGAATCGTCCCGGAGGCGTTCATCTCGCAGTGGCTGCTGCCCTGCGGCGCCGCGGCCGCGGTCGTCGTGGCCGGGTGGTTGGTCGAGGCCAAGCAGAGTGTCGTCGAGAACATCGCGCCGGTCCTCACCCGGCTGTTCACCCCGCTCTTCACGGCCGCCCTGCTCGCCTTCCTCGTCGCTGTCGTCTGGACCAGCCACGGCATCGAGGTCGAGCGCGAAGCTCTGATCCTGTTCGACCTGCTGCTCGTCGTGGTGCTGGGGCTGCTGCTCTACTCGCTCTCGGCCCGCGATCCGCTGGCCCCGCCCGGCCCGTTCGACAAGCTCCAGCTCGCGCTCGTGGTCAGCGCGTTGGCCATCGACGTGCTGGTGCTGTTGGAGATCACCGGACGCATCACCGACGAGTACGGCGGAACGCCCAACCGGGCGGCAGCGCTCGGCGAGAACGTCATCCTGCTGGTCAACCTCGCGTGGTCGGCGTGGCTCCTGCTGGCCTTCATCCGGCGGCGCACACCGTTCGCGGCGCTGGAACGGTGGCAGACCGGCTATCTGCCGGTGTACGCCGCGTGGGCGTGGATCGTGGTCCTCGTCTTTCCACCGTTGTTCAGCTACGCCTAGTCGGCGCCACCGACGCGACGCGGAAGCCGGCCCACCCGCCACGGGTGGGCCGGCTTCTCCATCACTTGCCGGTGACGATGCCCGGGTTGATGCAGAGCCCCGGGTTGGCGCCGTTCTTCTCGGCGATCTCCAGGCAGCGGGTCACCTTGTCGACCTTCGCGTTGGTCTCGGTGATCTGCTTGGAGATCTCGGCGTTCTTGCGGTCCTGCTCCAGGTTGCGGGTCTGCGCCAGCTTGTCCTGGAACGCCTTGATGTTGCCCTCGGTCTTGTCGTCGTGGTTCACCCGGGTGATGGTCACCGAGAGGATGTCCACGTCGGCGGCGAGCCGGGTTTCCGCGCTGGTCTTGATGTTCGCGGCGAACGGCTTGAGGTCGACGTTGAGGTCACCGGTCTGGGCGTCGATCTTCTCCAGCGGGTTGTACGCGGCGAACGCGTCGTTGACAGCGCTGTCGAGCTGCACACCCACCCGCTGGCCCCGGAAGCTGACGAAGTCGCCCTTGTAGTCCATGAACTGCTTCGGCGCGTTCTCCGGCTTGACCTGCCACTCGATGAGCACCTCGACACAGGCGTCGGCGAGCGTGCCGGTGCGCACCCGTACGCAGTTGTTGCCGCCGATGTGGTCGTACTTCTGCCGCCCGGCGTCCCACTCGCCGACCTTCTGCCACGGCGCCACCCACTTGAGGCCGGAACCGGTCACCTCGCCGGTGGGCTTGCCGAAGCTGGTGACGATGCCCACCGAGCGGATGGGCACCGAGTGGGCGCTGGAGGCGATGCCGACCACCAGGGTGAGGGCGAGAAAGCCGAGCGCCGCGAGGGCGGCCATCCGCTTCAGCGACCGTGCGGGGGCGACGAGCGCGACGACGGCGGTGACCGCCAGGGCGACGGCGAAGACGATCGCCATGGTGAAGCCGACGGGCATGGGGTGGGGACCTTCCGGTGGGCTGTGTGGATCATCAACTTAGGCGGTCCTGTCAAATCGACGGCACGGGGAGGTGGAGTTCGCGCACGTCAATTGCGGGGCGAATATGGATCCCATCGACATGGCTCGACTCCCACGGCCGGCCGTAGGTTTCGTCCACGCGACGGGCCTGTGACCACGGTCACCGAACCGACCGTCGCGGCGACGGTGCGGAGGATGAGGCGATGGCCGGGCAAGCGCTCCTGTCGGCCCGTGGGCTGACCCGCGACTTCCGGGGCTTCCGGGCGGTCGACGACGTCGACCTCGACGTCGCGCCGGAGAGTGTGCACGCGCTGGTCGGCCCGAACGGCGCGGGCAAGACCACCCTGTTCAACCTGCTCACCGGATTTCTGCGCCCCAGCGCCGGACGGATCGAGCTGGACGGCCGGGACGTCACCGGCCTGCCCCCGGAGCAGGTGGCCCGGCTCGGTGTCGCCCGCTCGTTCCAGATCACCAGCCTCTTTCCGCAGCTCTCCGCCCGGGAGCACGTCGCGCTGGCCCTCCAGTCGCCCAGCGGGCTGGGCTGGCGGTTCTGGCGGTCGGCGAAGCTGATGGGTCGCTACACGGCGCGGGCCGACGAGCTGCTGGCCATGGTGGGGCTGGTCGACCTCGCGCAGGCACCGTCCGAGTCGTTGGCGTACGGGCGCAAGCGGGCCCTGGAACTGGCCATCGCCCTGGCGTTGGACCCGAAGGTGCTGCTGCTCGACGAGCCGACCGCCGGGATGGGCATGGAGGACGTCGACCGCACCGTCGAGCTGATCAGCACCGTCCGCCAGGGCCGGACCGTCGTGATGGTCGAGCACAACATGAGCGTGGTCGGCCGACTCGCCGACACCGTCACCGTCCTGCAGGCCGGCAAGGTCCTCGTCGAGGGCCCGTACGAGCAGGTCCGGGCCGACGAGCGCGTGATCACCGCCTACCTGGGAGCCGCTGATGCTGCGCATTGAGAACCTCTCCGCCTTCTACGGCGAGGCGCAGGTGCTCCGCGACGTCAGGCTCGACGTCGCCGCCGGCGAGGTGGTCACCCTGGTCGGGCGCAACGGCGCCGGCAAGTCCACCCTGCTGCGCTGCGTCATGGGGCTGCACCCCGGTCAGCGCGGCACTGTCGAGCTGGACGGCCGCGACATCTCCCGGCTGCCGGCGCACAAACGGGCCCGCCTGGGGCTGGGCTGGGTGCCGGACGACCGGGGCAGCTACGCCACCCTGACCGTCACCGAGAACCTCACCCTGCCGCCCACTGTGGGCCCCGACCCGTGGCCGCTGGAGCGGGTGTACGAGGCGTTTCCCGCCCTCCACACCCGGCGGGACTCCGTGGCCACCATGCTCTCCGGCGGCGAGCAGCAGATGCTCGCGCTGGCCCGGGTGCTGCGGATGGGTGCCCGGCTGCTGCTCTGCGACGAGCCCACCGAAGGGCTGTCGCCCCTGCTGGTGCAGCAGGTCGGTGAGCTGCTGCGGGAGGCCAAGCGGCACGGGGTGACCGTGCTGCTGGTCGAACAGAACCTGCACTTCGCCACGGGTGTCGCCGACCGGCACTACCTGCTGGCCGAGGGGCGTGTCGCCGAGGCGATGGACAACTCCGAGGTGCGCTCGCGCGAACGCGAACTGCTCGCGTACCTCGGCATCTGAATTCTCTCAACGACGACCCGCGCGACGACGCGCCGGATGGATGGAGTGGGCATGCGCAGGACGGTGGGTGTGGCCGTGGCGTCAGCCGCGGTGGTGCTGGTCGCCGGTTGCGGCGGCGGTGGCCCCCAGTCGGGTGGCGACCAGAAACTGACCGGCGACAAGATCGTGCTGGGCGTGCTCAACGACCAGTCCGGGGCGTACTCGGAGCTGTCCGGGAAGAACTCGGTGGCGGCGGTCGAGCTGGCCGTCGCCGACTTCACCGCGAAGTACGGCGACAAGGCGGTGACCAGAAACATCACGGTGGAGACCGCCGACCACCAGAACAAGCCGGACGTGGCCAACTCCAAGGCCCAGGAGATGTACGACCGCAAGGGCGTCGACCTGATCCTGGACGTGCCCACCTCGTCCGCGGCGCTGAAGGTCGCCGACGTGGCGAAGGAGAAGAAGAAGCTCTACTTCAACATCGGCGCGGCGACCACCGACCTGACCGGCAAGAGCTGCAACAAGTACACGTTCCACTACGCGTACGACACGTACATGCTGGCCAATGGCACCGGGAAGACCACCACCGAGCAGATCGGCAAGAACTGGTACATCCTGTACCCGAACTACGCCTTCGGTCAGGACATGGAGAAGAGCTTCTCCACCGCGATCACGGCGGCCGGCGGCACGGTGGTCGGCAAGGACGGGGCGCCGTTCCCGAACACCAGCGGTGACTTCTCCACCTTCCTGCTCAAGGCGCCGAACCTGAACCCGAAGCCGAACGTGCTGGGCACCATGCAGGCCGGTGCCGAGCTGGTCAACGTGGTGAAGCAGTACAACGAGTTCAAGCTGCGCGACAAGGGCGTCGGCCTCGCGGTGGGGCTGATGTTCCTCACCGACATCCACTCGCTCACCCCGGCCGCGCTGGCCGGCACCACGTACACCGACGCCTGGTACTGGAACTTCGACGCGAAGAACCGGGAGTTCGCCGACCGCTTCCAGCAGAAGTCCGGCACCCGGCCGACGTTCGCGCACGCGGCCAACTACTCGGCGGCGTTGCAGTATCTGGAGGCGGTGCAGGCCGCCGGCACCGACGACGCGGACGCCGTGGTCAAGGGGCTGGAGGGCAAGACGGTCGAGGACGTCTTCCTGCGCAACGGCAGGATCCGCGCCGAGGACCACCGGGTGGTGCACGACGCGTACCTGGCCCAGGTGAAGCCTCAGGCCGAGGTGACCGAGCCGTGGGACTACGTGAAGGTGCTCAAGACGATCCCCGCCGCGGAGGCGTTCCGCGCGCCCTCTGCGGACTGCAAGCTGTGAGCGCGAGGAGTGAGCCGGTTTTGCGAGCCCCGCAGTCGCGAAACGACTGCATCGCTGTGAGCGCGAGGAGTGAGCCGGTGTTGCGAGCCCCGCAGTCGCGAAACGAATGCATCGCTGTGAGCGGCTCGCTGTGAGCGGCTTCGCGCAGAACACGTTCAACGGGTTGGTGAGCGGGGCGTTCTACGCCCTGCTCGCCCTCGGGCTCGCCGTCATCTTCGGCATGCTGCGGGTGGTCAACTTCGCGCACGGCGCGTTCTACATGCTCGGGGCGTTCGGGGCGTACGTGCTGCTCACCGAGGCGGGAGTGCCCTTCTGGGCGGCCCTGGTGATCATGCCGGTGGGGCTGGGACTGCTCGGCATGGCGCTGGAACGCGCCGTGATCCAGCGGCTGACCAGGCTCGACCCGCTCTACAACTTCCTGCTCACCTTCGGCCTGACGCTGATCCTCCAGGATCTGGTGAAGCTGCGCTACGGCGTGCAGTCCAGCCCGTACGAGACCCCGTCGCTGTTGAGCGGGTCGGTCAACTTCGGGCTCTTCGACTTCCCGACGTACCGGGTGTTCATCCTCGGTTTCGCGGTGCTGCTCTGCGTCGCGGTGTGGTGGGTGCTCACCCGTACCCGGATCGGGATGGTGGTCCGGGCGTCCACCGAGCGGCCCGACCTGACCCGCGCCTTCGGCATCGACGTCGGGCGGTGGGTGACACCGGTCTTCGGCTTCGGGATCGGGCTGGCCGGTCTCGCCGGCGTGCTGGCCGCACCGATGCGCGCGGTGAACCCGCTGATGGGGGCCGACCTGATCATCGTGGTGTTCGCGGTGGTCGTGATCGGCGGGCTGGGCTCGATCTTCGGTTCGGTCGCCGCAGGCTTCGGCATCGGCCTCGTGCAGGCGTGGGGTGAGGCGTACCTGTCGGCCTTCCCGATCGTCTCGCAGACCATCGTCTTCGTCGTGATGGCCGGCGTGCTGCTCTGGCGCCCGGCCGGCTTGTTCGGTCGTGAGGAGGCTCCCGCATGACCAGCACCGTGGACACTGCCGCCGCCGACGCGTCCCGCTCGACACCCCCGTCCGGGCTGATCGCCGTGGCCCGGGCTCCCGGCTGGGTGCGGTACGCGCTGCTCGCCGTCGGGCTGGCCGTCGCGGCGTGGTTGCCCAACGGCCTCTACCCGGCGGTCGCGGTGGACATCCTCTGCTGGGCGCTGTTCGCCGTCGCGGTGGACCTGCTGCTCGGCTTCACCGGGCTGATGTCCTTCGGTCACGCCGCGTTCTGGGGCACCTCGGCGTACGTCACCGGCCTGGTGGCCATCCACGCGGGCCTGCCGTTCCCCCTCGCGGTGCTGGCCGGCGCGCTCGCCGCGGCCGTTCTGGCGGTGCCGATCGGATACCTCGCGGTCAAGCGGACCGGCATCTACTTCGCGATGGTGACCCTGGCGTTCGCGCAGATGGTCTACTACGTGGCCAACGAGTGGCGCTCGGTCACGCAGGGTGAGAACGGTCTCCAGGGGGTGCCCCGTTCGTTCTTCGGCCTGGATCTGACCGACGACTACTTCTTCTACTACGCGATCCTGCCGATCGTGCTGCTCGGGCTGGCCGCCGCCTGGCGGATCGTGCACTCGCCGTTCGGTCGGGTGCTGGTCGGCATCCGGGACAACCCGGCCCGGGCGCGGGCACTGGGCTACCCGGTGCACCGCTACAAGCTCACCGCGTTCGTGCTCTCCGGGTTCATCGCCGGCCTCGGCGGCGGGCTGTTCGCTGTCGGCCACCGGTTCGTCTCGCTGGACGTGCTGCACTGGACCACCTCCGGCAAGGCGGTCATCGTGGTGGTGCTCGGTGGCATCGGCACCCTCTGGGGTGGGGTGCTCGGCGCCGGGATCGTGGTGCGGCTGGAGGACTGGCTGTCGTTCTCCGGGTTCGAGCCGATCGGCCTGGTCACCGGCGGCATCTTCGTCCTGGTCGTGGTGCTGTTCCGGTGCGGCATCTGGGGGACCGTGGCCGACCTGGCCCGGCGCTGGGCCGTCACCCGCCGCAGATAACTCTGGCGTGCGTCGGTGGCCTGGGCGACGAGCCCGGGTCACCGGCTCGGCCTCGTCGCCGCCAGGCCGGTTACGCGCTATTACCAGGGAGTTCGCCAGCCCTCTCGGCCATCGATGCAACCGGTCGTAACTGTCCGGCTACGGCAAGTCGCCGAAGGTGTGGGGGCCGTCTCCCACGGGGGTGGCGACCCGACTAGGATCCAGCCCACTATGCTCATACAGCGCATCCGCCGGCTCGCCACCGACGTACCGGCCGATCACGCCGCGCGCCCGCGGACCCCCCTGCCGAACTGGCTCCTCGTCCCGGGCCTGGCCCTGCTGGTCATCTCGCTCACGGCGTACGGCGCGTTCGTGCGCGACCGGCCGTTCCGCGGGACGGACTTCAACATGTACCTCGGGGCCGCCCACGCCTTCCTCGATGGGCAGCCCGTCTACCAGCTCGGGTACACCACGCTGGCCCTTCCGTACACCTATCCGCCGATCACCCTGCCGTTCCTGACGCCGCTGACGCTGCTCGATCCACGGACCGCGCTCACCGTCATGAACATCGTGGGTATCGCGGCAATGCTCCTCGCCCTGTGGTTCACCACCAAGATGCTCGGCTACGAGGGCACGCGGGGCCGGCTCGGTCTCGTCGCCGCCGTCGGCGCGGTGCTGGTCTGGACCGAGCCGCTGCAGCGCAACCTCGACCTCGGCCAGATCAACATCTTCGTGATGCTGCTGATCGTGGCGGACCTCGCCCTGCCCGGCCGGAGCCGGTTCAAGGGCGTCGGCATCGGCGTCGCGACCGCGACCAAGCTGCTGCCCGGACTCTTCGTGGTCTACCTGCTGCTCACCCGGCGAATCCGGGCCGCCATCGTCGCGACCGGCACCTTCGTCGGGCTCACGCTGCTGGGCGCCATCATCCAGCCGGGCGGCTCGTACGACTACTGGCTGACCGGGCGGGCGTTCGACTCGCACCGGGTGCTGATGTCCTCCGGCCCGCGTTACGGGGGCAACCAGTCCCTGCAGGGCTTCACCGCCCGACTGCTCGGGACCGACCAGCAGAACACCATCTGGTGGATGCTCTCCGTCGCCGTCGTGCTGGTCGGCGGCCTCGCCCTGGCCACCGCGCTCCAGCGGCACGGCGAGGAAGCGATGGCGATGGTCGTCGTCGGCTTCACCATGCTGCTCATCTCGCCCGTCAGTTGGTCGCACTACTGGCTCTGGATCGGCCCGATGGCGGTGGTGTTGATCGACGTAGCGCGTCGCTCACGCGGCACGGCACGTCTGATCGCCGGCGTCGTCGCGGTAGCCGCGATCGTGCCGTTTCTCATGTGGCCGGCCCCCTATCGTGGCGAAGTCATCCCGCGCGGCCTGATCTGGCAGGCTAACCGGTTTGACGGGCCGGCCCAGCGGCTCGCGGTTGATCCCTACGTGTCGACGATGCTGGTGCTCTTCGCGCTCGCCGCGTTGTGGCTGTACTGGCGGTCCCGTGCGGAACGGACGGTCCTGCCGGCCGTCGGCACCGCAAACCCGTGATCAATTCCCTACGGCGACAGCGGCTCGGAACCGCCGCGAACACCAGGAGACGTCGATGACGCAGGCGATGGACGAGCACGCGGTCGCAGCGCAGACCACCGAGCCGATGCAGGCCGGCCAACGCGCGGACCTGCCCCGGCAGGACGGCGTGGAGGCGCCGGCCGTCGAGCGGGCAGCGGGCGGGCGGCGGCCGCGCCTGCTGGTCCTCGACGGACTGCGCCTTGGCGCTGCGCTCATGGTCGTCGCGTACCACCTCGTCGGTGACAAGATCGGTGTTTGGCAGCCCTCCGCCGCGTCCCATTTCGGGCTGCTGCACTCCGTCTCCCAGTACGGCTTCCTCGGCGTGCAGCTCTTCTTCATCATCAGCGGCTTCGTCATCTGCATGAGCGCCTGGGGACGCTCCGTCGGTGACTTCTTCGTCTCCCGCGTCGTCCGGCTCTACCCCGCCTACTGGTTCGCGGTCCTGGTGTCCGCCGCCGTGCTCGTGGCCGTGCCGAGGGGCGTCGACCTCAAGCTCCGCGAAGTGGTGGGCAACCTGACGATGATGCAGGAGTTCCTCGGCATCCGGCACCTCGACCTGTCGTACTGGACGCTCACCGTCGAGTTGGTCTTCTACCTCCTTTTCGCCATCCTCGTGGCGCGCGGCCTGACCTACCGCGGTGTGGTCGCCTTCTGCGCCATCTGGACCGTCGCCTCGCTGGTCGTGCCCAAGTTCGGCAGCCCATGGTTCAGCGCCGTCGTGGCGGCCGGCTACTCCAGCTACTTCATCGCGGGCATCGCCCTCTATCTCATCTACCGCTTCGGCCCGAACCTGCTGCTGTGGTCGATCATCGGCCTCTCCTGGCTGATCGCGATCACCCGGCTGCCCAGCCTGGCCCAGGCCCGCGACGTCGCCTTCGCGCCGACGGCCGTCATCGTGACGGCCTTCGTCGTGGTGATGGCGGCGGTCGCTCTCAACTTCTTCTCCTGGGTGAAGTGGGGCTGGGTCGCGACGGCCGGTGCCATGACCTACCCGCTGTACCTCATTCACCAGACGGTCGGGCTCGCCGTCATCGACCGGCTCCAGGACCACCTGTCGCCGTGGTTGCTGATCACTACGCTGATCGCCGGCCTGCTCATCGCCGCCTGGCTGATCCACCGCTTCGTCGAACGGCCCGCCGCTCGCTGGATGAAGCGGCAGCTCAACGACTCGATGCGCCAACTGCGGACCACTCGCTGACATCGGGGTCCGCTCTTTGAGCTGCTTCAGACCCTTCTGGAACGCCTTGACGTTGGCGGTCTGTTCGTCGTCAACCTGGGAGGCCTGGTCAAGCGCCGCCGAGTTGGCTCACCGGCTGGCGGCCCGTCGCCGGTAAATCTCACGACGGCGCATCCGCCGCGCGCCGTTTCAGCGAACCCCCGGGTAGGGAACGTCTACCCGGGGGTGCGTCTGGTGCTGATCGAGCCGATGCCGGCCGAGGCCGTGGAGATCGCGCACAAGCAGGTGTCGCTGGCTGCCGAGGACCTGGACGGCAACGCCGTCGCGACGCTGGTGCTGGAGTTGGCCGAGGCCTGGGGCGTGCCGGCGCTCTGGGAGCAGGTCTGTCGTCCGTTGCTGGCCGGGCTGTCGGGGCGTACCGCCGCCGAGGTGGTCGTCGAGCACGCCCTCAGCGAGGGCGTCCGGGTCGGGCTGGACGTCTACCGCCGGGAGCCGGGCCGGTCGCTGCCGACCGGTGGCGTGCTGCTGGCCGGCGCCGAGAAGGAGGCGCACAGTCTCGGCCTCCAGGCGCTGGCCGCCGCGCTGCGCGAGCAGGGCCGTGGGTGTCTGAATCTCGGCCCGGCGCTGCCCTGGTCGGCGCTGACCAGCGCGGTGTACCGGGCACGGCCGCACACCGTCGTGCTCTGGTCGCAGACGCCGGTCACCGGCCGCGCGTACCGTCTGGTCCGCTTCGCCCGGGAGTTCGCACGCCTGCGGGTGTACGGCGCGGGGCCGGGTTGGATCGAGCCGCTCACCGCGCCGGTGGCGCATCTCGACTCGCTGCCGAGGGCCGTCACCGCCTGCCTCGCGGGCGTTCCCGGACGTGACGCCCACCACATACGATACGGATCGGTGCCGTATCGTTAATGCGCGTCGTAGGCTGACCCGCGTTACGAGTCTGACCCGTATCGTATTGCGTCGCGGGGAAAGCATGGGGGGAAATCAGGCATGGAGCTGCACAACAACACGGGCCACCCGAGGAGGTGGGCGATCCTCGGGGTGCTGGTGATCAGCCTCCTCGTGGTCGTCCTCGACAACACGATCCTCAACGTCGCCCTGCGCACGCTGGCCGACCCGGTGCACGGCCTCGGCGCCACCCAGGGCGAGCTGGAGTGGTCCATCAACTCCTACACGCTGGTCTTCGCCGGGCTGCTGTTCACCTTCGGGGTGCTCGGTGACCGCGCCGGCCGTAAGCGCTTCCTGATGATCGGTCTGGTGCTGTTCGGCCTGGCGTCGCTGCTCTCCGCGTACGCCCAGAGCCCCGGCCAGCTCATCGCGGCCCGCGCCCTGATGGGGGTCGGTGGCGCGGCCATCATGCCGGTCACGCTGTCGATCATCTCCAACGTCTTCGACCCGCGTGAGCGTGGTCGGGCCATCGGTGTCTGGGCCGGAGCGGTCGGTCTCGCCGTGGCCATCGGCCCGATCCTCGGCGGCGCGCTGCTGGAGCACTTCTGGTGGGGTTCGGTCTTCCTGATCAACGTGCCGGTGGTCGTCGCCGGCGTGATCCTGGTGGCGCTGCTGGTCCCCGAGTCGCGTGACCCGCGGCCGGGCCGGGTCGACGTGCTCGGTGTGCTGCTCTCCGTGGTGGGCCTGGTCGCCCTCTCCTACGGCATCATCGACGGCGGCGAGCACGGCTTCGGCCGCCCGGTGGTCTGGGGCTCGATCCTGGTCGGCATCGCGGTGCTGGCCTGGTTCGTGCAGCACGAGCGGCGCAGCGACCACCCGTCGCTGGACGTCCGGCTGTTCAAGGTGCCCCGCTTCGCCGCGCCGGTCGCCATCGTCGGCCTGGTGTTCTTCGCCGCGATGGGCTCGCTGTTCTTCGGCTCGTTCTACCTGCAACTGGTGCGGGGCTACAGCCCGCTGCAGACCGGTCTGCTCTTCCTGCCCTTCGCCGCCGCCCAGCTGGTCTTCGCACCGCGCAGCGCCGCGATGGTCCGCCGCTACGGCGGCCGGGCCGTCGCCACCGTCGGGTTGGCGCTGACCGTGGTGTCACTCGCCGCGTTCGTGTTCATCGGCGCCTCCACCCCGATCTGGATCGTGCTGGTCGCCTTCCTCATCCAGGGCGCCGGGATGGCCAACATCATGCCTCCCGCCACCGAGTCGATCATGTCGGCGCTGCCCCGGGAGAAGGCCGGTGTGGGCTCGGCGGTCAGCAACACCGTCCGCCAGGTCGCCGGTGCGCTCGGCGTGGCGATCCTCGGCTCGGTGCTCTCCGCCGTCTACCGCAGCGACATCGGTGACGCGCTGACCGGCCTGCCCACGCAGGCCCGCGACACGGCCAACGAGTCGATCTCCGGGGCGTACGCGGCGGCGGGCCAGCTCGGCCCGGACGCGCCGGCGCTGATCTCGGCGGCCAACGACGCCTTCGTCACCGCCATGCACTGGGCGGCCGGGCTCTCCGCGGTGATCGCCGCACTGGGGGTCATCGTGGTGCTGCGCTGGATGCCGGGTCGGGAGGACTCCAGCGTCGCCCCTGTGGCGCCGGTCGCCGAGCCCGAGTTGGCCGGCACGGCGTAGGTGCGGGAAGAATGTCGGACATGATGTCCACTGCCGATGCTCCGCGGTCGCCCGGGCGACCGCGGAGCGTCCGCGCCGACGAGGCGATCATCGAAGCGACCCTCGACCTGCTCGCCGAGGGCAGCACCATCGAGGCGCTGTCGATCGAGGCGATCGCCGCGCGGGCCGGGGTCGGCAAGGCCACCATCTACCGCCGCTGGGCCGGCAAGGACGCCCTCCTGCTGGACGCGCTGCGGCGACTCAAGGGCGTCATGGCGCAGCCGGCCGGGCACTCCGTCCGCGACGACCTGGTGCTGCTGGTCGGCGCGATCGGCAAGAACGTCGACCCCCGCGCGGCGAAGATCATGCCCTGTCTGGTGCCCGCGGTGAACCGCAGCGCGGACCAGTTCCAGCTCTACCAGAACATCATCGGGCCCCGGCGGCAGCTCATGCGCGAGGTCCTGCGGCGCGGCATCGCCGAGGGGGTGCTCCGGGCCGACATCGACGTCGAGGTGACGATGGCGCTGCTCACCGGGCCGATGCTGATCCAACGGGTGCTCCAGTGGAACCCGGACCTGGACGAGCAGACCCTGCCCGAGCGGGTCGTCGACGCCGTGCTGGAGGGCATTCAGGTCCGCTGAGCCGGCCGCGAGTCCGCCCGCCGGCCGGTCCTGGTCAGCCGGCCGGTGCGCGCAGCCGGTGCAGGCGCAGCGCGAGCTGCACCTCCAACGCCCGCTCGGGCCGCTGCCAGTCGGCGCCGAGCAGTTGCCCGACCCGCTCCAACCGCTGGGTCACCGTGTTGACGTGCACGTGCAACTGCTCGGCGGCCCGGGCCAGGCTGCCACCCACCCCGAAGTACGCCTCCAGCGTCTTCACCAGAGCCGTGCCCCGCCGGGCGTCGTAGTCGACCACCGGCCCGACGGTCGTGGCGAGGAACTGGGTCACGTCCTTCTCACCCCGATCGCCGACAGTGCCCAGCAGCAACCCGACGAAGCCCAACTCCGCGGTGCTCGCACCCTGCCCGTCGCGACCCAGAGCGCCCAACGCCGTCAGGCACCGATCCGCCTCGTGGAACGTGGCGGCCAGCGCCGCCGGCCCGTTCGACGGACCACTCGCCCCGGCGGTCACCGGCCGGCCGGTCACCCGGGACAGGTCCCGCGCGACCGCGCGAGCGCTGCCACCGGCGTCCAGCCCTGGCAGCATCAGCACCACCCGGCCGTCCCGCGCCGCGGCCAGTCCGCTGCGCGCCGAGGCGTACGTGGTGGCCCAGGAGAGCACCCGCTGCCTCGCCGAGCCGGTCGCGGCGATCGCGTCGTCGCCCACCGCCACCAGCACGTGCGGCGCGTCCAGGTCGACCCCGAGCCGGCGGGCCCGACTGCGCAACGCGTCGGTGTCCCGCAACGGGCGGGCGATCAGGTCGTCCAGCAGCTCGCCCCGGACCCGCCCCTCCGCCTCGGCGACCGTACGGCGGAACAACAGCAGCAGCGCGGTCACCAGCGCGGCCCGCTCCAGGATCCGCTGGTCGGCGTCGACCAACTCGTCGTCCGGACGCAGCACCAGGGCACCCAGGTTCTCCGCGCCGGCCACCACCGCCGCGTACCAGAGCGGGCTGCGGCGCACGCTGCGCCCCTCGGTGCGCGAGGCCGCGACCGCCTCCACGATGTCCGCCCGGTCCGGCTCGTCGATCTCACCCACCCGGGCCAGCAGGCGGCCCTCGGCGTCCAGCGCCAGCAGCGCACCGCCCAGCACCTCGGTCACCGCCGCCGCCACGTCCTCCACACCGCCGCCGCGCAGCACCAGCGCCGTCATCCGGTCGTGCGCCGCCGCGGCCCGCTCCACCGAGCTGCTGTGGGCCCGGATGGTGGTGTTCGCCGCCGACAGCTCGCCCAGCGCCGAGCGCGTCTCGGTCAGCAGCCGGGCGGTGTCGATCGCCACCGCGGCGTGCGCGGCGAGCGAGACCAGCAGCGCCACCTCCTCCCGGACGAACGGCCGGGCCGAACGGTTGGCCGCGTAGAGCACGCCGATCGAGGTGGAGCCGAGCCGCAGCGGCACCCCGAGGATCGCCACCAGCCCTTCCTCCCCGACCCCGGCGTCGATCTCACCGGTGTGGTGGAAGCGCGCGTCCTCGCCGTAGTTCGCTGTGACGTACGGGGCCCCGGACTGGGCCACCAGCCCACCGAGGCCGGCACCCATCGGCAGGCGCAGCCGCTGGAAACGGGCCGAAACCGACCCGTCGGTCACCCGCATGTAGGTGTCGCCGCGCTCGTCGTCGTTGAGCGTCATGTAGGCCACGTCCGCGCCGAGCAGGTTGCGGGCCCGGTGCACGATCGCCCGCAACACGTCGTCCAGGTCGCGTAGCCCGGCCAGGTCGCTGACCGTGTCGTACAGGCCGGACAGCTCGGTCTCGCGCCTGCGCCGGCGCTCCAACAACGCGCGGACCCGCAACGCCACCGACTTGGCCTGCTCCAGCTCGGCCAGCTTGTCGGCCGGCAGCCCGGCAGCACGCGCGGCCACCAACGGTCCCTCGAACTCGACAGCGGCGGCCTCCCGCGCGAGCAGTTCCAGGAACTCCACCGGCGAAGACATGGTCGACATTGTGCTCGGGCCCACTAGTTGGCCGTCCAGCCCCCGTCGAGGGCGATCGACGCGCCGGTGATGAAGGCCGCCGGCGGCGAGCAGAGGTACGCCAGCAGTTCGGCCACCTCCTCCGGTTCGATCAGTCGCTTGATCGCGGCCCGGGCCAGCATGATCTTTTCGATCACCTCGGTCTCGTCGATGCCGTGGCTGGCCGCCTGGTCGGCGATCTGGCTCTCCACCAGCGCCGTGCGGACGTACGCCGGGTTGATGCAGTTGGCGGTCACCCCGTGCGCGGCGCCCTCCAGCGCGACCACCTTCGACAGCCCTTCCAGGGCGTGCTTGGCCGAGACGTAGGCCGCCTTGTACGGCGACGCGCGCAGCCCGTGCACGGAGGAGATGTTGACGATGCGACCCCAGCCCCGGGCGTACATGTGCGGCAGCGCCCGGCGGATCAGCAGGAACGGCGCCTCCACCATCACCCGCTGGATGTACTCGAAGCGCTCGACGGGAAAGTCCTGCACCGGCGCGACGTGCTGGAGCCCGGCGTTGTTGACCACGATGTCCACGTCCACGTCGAGGCGGTCCACCGCCGCGGCGTCGGACAGGTCCACGCCCTCGGCCCGGCCGCCGGCCTCGGCGGCGACCGCCTTGGCCGCCTCCAGGTTGCGGTCCACCACGAGCACCTTGGCGCCGGCCGCGCCCAGCCGCAGGGCGCACGCCCGCCCGATGCCGCTGCCGCCCCCGGTGACCAGGGCGGTCCGACCGGCGAGGTCGACCTGTACGACGTGGCGGACCGCCACGGGTTCTGCCGTCATGGCGCAAGAAGTTACGAGCTGTGTGCTCCCCGGCACATGGGCCAGCGACACATACTCCGGTGCAAAGCTGTGTGGCCCCACCGCCCCGGCCACCCACTCCCGCCCCACCGCCGCTCGCGACCACCCCGCCCCGGCCCCGTCCCGCCGCGCCGCGCCGCGTCGCGCCGCGGGCACGGTGTTCGTCGTCAAGATCCGCGCAACATCAGGGATGTTGCTGTCTCTCGCCCGCCGGAGGCAGCAACATCCGGGAAGTTGCGTGGGGCGTGGGGCGTGGGGCGTGGGGCGTGGGGCGTGGGGCGTGTCCCGTGGGGCCGCTGGGAGGGCGGGCAGTAGGGTGTCGAACACACGTACTGGTCACGGTTTTCGGGGAGGGGTCGCGTGCGCGTGCTCGGTGTGGACCCGGGGTTGACCCGGTGTGGGGTGGGCGTGGTCGAGGGTGTGCCGGGCCGGCCCTGCACTCTCATCGCCTACTACGTGGTCTACACCGACCCGGCCGACGATCTGTCGCTGCGCCTGCTGCACCTGGATCAGTCGCTGACCAAGCTGGTCGCCGAGCACCAGCCGGAGAGCGTCGCCGTCGAGCGGGTGTTCAGCCAGCACAACGTGCGCACGGTGATGGGCACCGCGCAGGCCAGCGGCATCGCCGTGCTGGCGGGGGCGCGTGCAGGGCTGCCGGTGCAGACGTACACGCCGAGCGAGGTGAAGGCGGCCGTGACCGGGTCCGGTCAGGCCGACAAGGCGCAGATGACCGCCATGGTGACCCGGCTGTTGCGGCTGGCCGAGCCACCGAAGCCGGCCGACGCCGCCGACGCGCTGGCCCTGGCCATCTGCCACGTGTGGCGCGGCGGCACCCGCTCCAAGCTGGCCGCGGCGGCCGACCGGGTACGACGAGGAGGAGCACGATGATCGCCAGCGTGCGCGGCACGGTGACCGCGACGGGTCCGGACCAGGCCGTGATCGAGGTCGGCGGTGTCGGTCTCGCCGTGCACTGCGCTCCCGGCACGCTCGCCGAGCTGCGGGTCGGTCAGGTCGCCCGCCTCGCGACCAGCCTGATCGTGCGGGAAGACTCGCTGACCCTCTACGGCTTCGCCGACGACGACGCCAAGTCGCTGTTCGAGCTGCTCCAGACCGCCAGCGGGGTGGGTCCGCGACTGGCCCAGGCGGTCCTGGCCGTGCACACCCCGGACGCGGTGCGTAAGGCGATCGCCAACGCCGACACGGCGGCGCTGACCCGGGTGCCCGGGATCGGCAAGAAGGGCGCCGAGCGCCTGGTGCTGGAGCTGCGCGACCGGATCGGCCCGGTGCCGATCGGCGCCGACGGCGTGGGCGGGGTGACCGCTGGTGCCTGGCCCGACCAGGTCCGGCAGGCGCTCGTCGGGCTGGGCTGGTCCGCCGGTCAGGCCGATCAGGCGGTGGCCGCCGTGGCGGAGACCATCGACGGCCCGACGCCGCCGGTGCCGGTCCTGCTCAAGCAGGCCATCCGCCTGCTGGGCCGCACCCGATGAGCGAGATCGACGGGCTTGTCTCGGCGTACGTGAGCGACGCGGAACGGGACGCGGAGGCCACGGTACGGCCGAAGCGGCTGGCCGAGTTCATCGCCCAGGACCGGGTGCGCGATCAGCTCGACCTGTTGTTGCAGGGCGCGATGCGGCGGGGGTCACCACCGGACCACATTCTGCTCTCCGGCCCACCGGGGCTGGGCAAGACGAGTCTGGCCAACATCGTCGCCGCGGAGCTGGGCGCGGGCATCCGGGTGACCAGCGGCCCGGCGATCGAGCGTTCCGGTGATCTGGCGGCCATCCTGACCAGCCTCGCCGAGGGCGATGTGCTCTTCATCGACGAGATCCACCGCATCGCGCGGCCGGCGGAGGAACTGCTCTACAGCGCGATGGAGGACTTCCGGGTCGACGTGGTGGTCGGCAAGGGTCCGGGGGCGACGGCGATCCCGCTGGACGTCGAGCCGTTCACCCTGGTGGGGGCGACGACGCGTTCGGGCCTGTTGACCGGGCCGATGCGGGACCGGTTCGGTTTCGTCGCGCACCTCGACTTCTACGCCCCGGCGGATCTGGAGACGCTGCTGCACCGCTCGGCGCGGATTCTCGGTGTGCCGATCACCCCGGAGGGCGCGACCGAGATCGCCGGTCGGTCCCGGGGCACGCCCCGGATCGCCAACCGGCTGCTGCGCCGGGTCCGCGACTACGCGGAGGTGCGGGCCGACGGGGTGGTCGATCTCGACACCGCCCGGGCGGCCCTGATCGTGTACGACGTGGACGCGCTCGGCCTGGACCGGCTGGACCGGGCGGTGCTGACCGCGCTGGTCGACTCGTTCCGGGGTGGCCCGGTGGGTCTGTCCACCCTCGCTGTGGCGGTGGGGGAGCAGCCGGACACGGTCGAGGAGGTCTGCGAGCCGTTCCTGGTCCGTGCCGGTCTGCTGGCCCGTACGCCCCGGGGCCGGGTGGCGACTGAGGGAGCTTGGCGGCATCTGGGACGTACCCCGCCGAATGGTACATTTGGTATGGATAGTCCGCCCGCGCCCGATCTGTTCTCCTTGGATACCGATCAGCCGTGATGTGAACGTGATCTGTGCCGCATTCGGCGTTCTCAGGTGCAGGGTTTAGACTTCGCCGCGGTCTGTACAGGACGTGAGAATCCGCCTCCGCTCCGGCACCCCGGTGCCGGGCAGGTGGCCAATGGGAAGGTCAGTAACCGTGCATTTGGCAGCAGCGGGTGGCGGGGCCGGCGGTTTCACGCCGATCCTGATGATCGCCCTGCTCTTCGGTGTCATGTACTTCATGATGATCCGGCCCCAGCAGAAGCGCCGCAAAGAGGCAGAGGCGATGCAGTCCAACCTCGGCCCCGGCGACGAGGTCGTGACCATCGGTGGGCTCTACGGCACGGTCACCGGCATCGAGGACGACACCGTCCTGATCGAGGTTGCTCCGGGCGTGCAGACCCGCTACGCCCGACCGGCCATCGCCCGGGTGGTCACCCGCGCGGAGCTGCCGAGCGAGCCGGTCACCGAGGACGCGGACACCGTCAAGGAGTGACCCTCCCTCCCGGGGGTGGCGAGTCCGGCGTACGGCCGGTCGACCGGCTTCCGGGCCGCCGCGCCCGACGGGGCAGCGGACGAGACGTGAAAACTGGATAGTTGGGTCGACGCCGGGCGTCGGCACGTTCCCGTGACCGTCGGCGTCCCCACGCCGGCGTGACCGGTCCTCGTGCCGGCACCTCGTCGGCCCAGGGCCGACCCGTCGGCCGGGACCCCCGGCCCGACACCCGCCGCCGCTGCGCGCAGCGGCGCGACCGTACAGGGAGACAGGACAGCCGTGGCACCACCTCAGGGACAGATGCGCCCCGGGCGGCAGCTCGCCGTGCTCGGGTTCATCTTCGTCGTCCTCTACCTTTTGGTGTTCTTCTCGGGTGCCAGCGGCAGCCTGAAGGACCGGCTCGAGCCCCGGCTCGGTCTGGACCTCATCGGCGGGACCCGGGTGACACTGGAGGCGACGAACAGCGTCGACGGCAAGCCTCCGACGGCGGAGAACCTCGAGGAGGCCCGCCAGATCATCGAGAGCCGCGTCAACGCGTTCGGCGTGGCCGAGGCCGAGGTGGTCACCGAGGGCAACCGCAACATCGTCATCTCCCTGCCCGGTGAGAACCGCAACCTCGACGACGTCGGCGAAGCGGCCGAGCTGCGCTTCCGCAAGGTCCTCAAGGCCGCCGACGGCAGCGGGACGGCCGCCGTGCCGCCGCCGGCCGCCACGCCGGCCCCGTCCGGCAGCGCCGTGCCGACCCCGTCCGGCAGCGCGGTCCCGACCCCGTCGGGCAGTGGCGCGCCGAAGGCGACCTCCTCGCCCAGCGGAGGTCAGGGCGGGATGGCCCCGGCGTCGCCGAGCGCCACGCCGACCCCGTCCGCGTCCGCCTCGCCGAGTGCCGCAGCCCCCTCGGCGAGCGCCAGCACCGAGCCGGTGCCGGCCAGCATCGAGCAGCAGCGCAAGGCCGTCGAGCAGAAGGTGGGCGTGGCGTCCTGGCAGGCCGCCAACGGTCTGCAGGCCCCCGCCGACCTGGCGTCCGACCCCTCGCTGGCCGACAAGCTCAAGCCGTTCGGCACCCTGTCGCCGCAAGAGGTCGCCGTGCTGCCGGCGCAGATGCAGTTCAACGTGCCGACCATCGGTTGCGCGCAGCTCGACGCCCGCCCGCCGGCGTCGATCTCGGACGCGAAGCAGCAGGTCGTCTCCTGCGAGGACGGCGCCTCGAAGTACCTGCTCGACCAGGCCAAGGTGCTGGGCACCGACGTGTCCGACGCCGACGCGGTGCTCGACCAGACCAACGCCTGGGTGGTCAGCCTCGACTTCACCGGCAACGGCCAGGGCAAGTGGACGGCGCTGACCCGTGAGGCGTTCAACAACGAGGGTCAGGCCTGCGACGCGACCGCGCTGGGTCAGGACGGCAAGTGCCGGGTGGCCGTCGTGCTGGACAACGAGATCGTCTCCTCCCCGGAGATCCAGGGCGTGCTGACCGGCAACTCGCAGATCACCGGCAACTTCAACCAGAAGGACGCCAGCACGCTGGCCGGTCAGCTGCGCTACGGCGCGCTGCCGGTGACCTTCGAGCAGCAGGAGGCGCAGAACGTCACCGCCACGCTGGGTGCCAGCCACCTGCGCGCCGGTCTGCTCGCGGCCGGCATCGGCATGCTGCTGGTCATCATCTACGCGTTCTTCTACTACCGGCTGCTCGGCTCGGTGATCTTCCTGAGCCTGATCCTCTCCGCGCTGCTCGTCTTCGGCGCGCTGGTGGTGCTCGGCCGGCAGATCGGCTTCACGCTCACCCTCGCCGGCATCGCCGGCATGATCGTGTCGTTGGGTGTCGCGGCGGACTCGTTCGTCATCTACTTCGAACGGTTGAAGGACGAGATCCGGGAGGGGCGCAGCCCGCGTAGCGCGGTGCCCCGTGCCTGGATCCGCGCCCGCCGGACGATCATCTCGGCCAACGCGATCACCCTGCTCTCCGCGGTGGTGCTCTACGTGGTCTCGGTCGGCACGGTCAAGGGCTTCGCGTTCGCCCTCGGCCTGGCCACGGTCCTGGACCTGGTCGTGGTCTTCCTCTTCCGCCACCCGATCATGACCATGTTCGCCCGGACCCGGGCGTTCCTGTCCCCGCGGGTCAGCGGTCTGGGTCGGGCGCTTCCGGCCCGCAACCAGCCGACTCAGCCCCGCAACCCGCGCGCCAAGGAGGCCTGAGATGGCTGAAAACGGTCTGGCGAGCCGCCTCTACAACGGCGAAGCCGGTCTCAACGTCGTCGGCAAGCGCAAGGTCTGGTTCGGCGTCGCCGGGGTCCTGATCCTGATCGCGCTCCTCAGCTTCGGGCTGCGTGGCTTCAGCCTCGGCATCGAGTTCGCCGGCGGCAACTCGTTCCAGGTGCCGGCCAGCGTCGGCACCCTGGAGGACGCCGAGCGGGAGGTCAACTCGGCCCTCGCCACGGAGAACACCGGCGTCACGGTGGCCACCGCGCAGAAGGTCGGCGGCACCGGCGGCGACACCTACGAGCTGCGTACGGCACAGCTCGACGCCGACCAGACCACTGCGGTCAAGGCCCAGATCGCCGAGGACCTCGGCATCGACCCGGCTCAGATCAGCAGCAACCAGGTCAGCGAGGCGTGGGGCAGCCAGGTGACCGAGCGGGCCGTGCTCGGTCTGGTCATCTTCATCGCACTGGTCATGGTCTACCTGATCCTGCGCTTCGAGTGGCGGATGGCGGTCGCCGCGGTCGCCTCGCTGATCACGAACCTGATCCTCACCGCCGGCATCTACTCGCTGGTCGGCTTCGAGGTCACCCCGTCGACGATCATCGGCTTCCTCACGATCCTGGGCTTCGCGCTCTACGACGTGGTGGTGGTCTTCGACAAGGTGCAGGAGAACACGCGGGGCATCACCGCCAACAACAACCAGACGTACGGCGAGGCGGCCAACCTGGCCGTCAACCAGAGCCTGATGCGGTCGCTGAACACCTCGGTGGTCGCCCTGCTGCCGGTCGGCGGTCTGCTCTTCATCGGTGCCGGCCTGCTCGGCGCCGGCACGCTGAAGGACCTCGGCCTGGTGCTGTTCGTCGGTATGGCGGTGGCGTTCCTGACCTCCATCCTGGTGGCCACCCCGCTGCTGGCGCTGCTGAAGAACTACGACCCGCGGATCCAGGCGCACAACAAGCGCGTCCTGACCCGGCGGGGCGCCCTCGCCCGCGGCGAGGTCACCCCGAAGGGGGCCGCGAGCCCGGCCCAGGCCGACGCGACCGACGAGCCGCTCGACCCGGACGCCGCCGCGCTGGCGGGTGCCGCCCCCAAGGTGGGCGCCCGGCCGGCGGGCAAGCGGCCGACCGGCGCCCGGGGCGGTCGCCCGGGTGGCGGCGGCAACCGGCCGGGTGGCGCCAAGCGGCGCTGACCCGAACGGAAACACCCGAACGGCGTCCGGCATGCTGTGTGAGCAGCACTGCCGGACGCCGTCGTCGTTGAAGGAGAGCGGAACAGCCGTGACGGAGACCCACAGCACCGAGGCGCGCGGGGACAGCGGCCCGGAGGCCGCCCGACTGGTCGCCAGCCGGGTGCTGGACGTGCCCGACTTCCCCAAGCCCGGCGTCCTGTTCAAGGACCTGATGCCGCTGTTCGCGGACGGGAAGGTCTTCCGTGAGGTGATCGACGGGATCGTCGCGTACCACGGGCGGGACGCCTTCGACGTTGTCGTCGGCATCGAGGCCCGCGGCTTCGTCGTCGCGGCGGCCGTCGCCTACGCGGCCGGGGTGGGCGTGGTGCCGGTGCGCAAGGCCGGCAAGTTGCCCCGCCCGGCGCACTCGGTGTCCTACGCCCTGGAGTACGGCGAGGCCACCCTGGAGGTGCACGAGGATGCCTTCACCGCCGGGCACCGGGTCCTGGTCGTCGACGACGTGCTGGCCACCGGCGGCACCGCCGAGGCGACGCTGGACCTGGTCGAGCGGGCCGGCGGCACCGTCACCGGCTTCACGGTCCTGCTGGAGCTCGGGTTCCTGGGCGGGCGCGAGCGGTTGGCGCAGCGTCCGGTGCACGCCCTGCTGACCGTTTGAGCAGTTCGACACGCGGCTGACCGTTTGATCCCAGATCCGGCGGACACTGCCGGCGTCGACCGTCCGGCGGAGCGGCAGGGGGCCTCCGGTGCGGGTAGCATTGCCCTTTGCTGACGCCGGCCGCACACGTCCGGCGAGGCGAGACCAGGCCGGCCGATGTTCGGTCGGTGTGTTTCCGGCGAGCGGTGAGGAGGCCGGTGTCCCACGATGTCGTCCCTCCGGCGGAGGGCACGGTGCACCCGACAGGCGACGCTGACGGCTCGGTGACTGACCGGACAGGCGACGCGCCGGCCCGGGTGACGGGCACCGGCAACGGCTCCGGCAAGGCTGCGGGCGAGACCACTGTCCGCCCGATCAGCGGCCCGCCGAGCGTCGAGGCCGCGCCCGGCGCCGACGGGGTTGTGGTGCCGTTCCCGACCGACGCGGGCATCGACCCGTCGCCGAGCGGTGGCTTCGGGTTGTCCAACGCGCCCACCGGCCGGCGCGTGCGGGCCCGGCTGGCCCGGTTCAACGCGCCCTGGCAGACCTCGCAGGTCAGCGAGGTGCTGGAGCCGCTGATCGCGAGCCACCGGGACAACCACCCCAAGGCCGACGCCCGGCTGCTCCAGCGCGCCTTCGACACGGCCGCGCGGTGGCACTCCGGGCAGTACCGCAAGTCCGGCGACCCGTACATCACCCACCCGCTCGCGGTGGCGACCATCCTCGGCAACCTGGGGATGGACACCACCACGCTGGTCGCCGCGCTGCTGCACGACACCATCGAGGACACCGAATACACCCTCGACCAGATGCGCGCCGACTTCGGTGGCGAGGTCGCCCTCCTGGTCGACGGCGTCACGAAGCTCGACAAGGTCAAGCTGGGTGACGCGGCCAAGGCCGAGACGATCCGCAAGATGGTCGTGGCGATGGCCAAGGACCCCCGGGTGCTGGTGATCAAGCTGGCCGACCGGCTGCACAACATGCGCACCCTGACCTTCCTGCCCCGCCCCAAGCAGGAGCAGAAGGCCAAGGAGACGCTGGAGATCCTGGCGCCTCTCGCGCACCGGCTCGGTATGAACACGATCAAGTGGGAGCTGGAGGACCTGTCCTTCGGCACGTTGTTCCCGAAGCGCTACGAGGAGATCAACCGGCTGATCGGGGAGCACCAGCCGCAGCGCGAGACGCTGCTGCGGCAGGTCACCCAGAAGGTCGGCACCGACCTGAAGGCCGCCAAGATCAAGGCGGAGACCACCGGGCGGCCGAAGCACCTCTACTCGATCTACCAGAAGATGATCGTGCGGGGTCGGGACTTCAACGACATCTACGACCTGGTCGGGGTGCGGATCCTGGTCGACACGGTTCGGGACTGCTACGCGGCGCTGGGTGTCATCCACGCCAACTGGCAGCCGGTGCCGGGCCGCTTCAAGGACTACATCGCGATGCCCAAGTTCAACATGTACCAGTCGTTGCACACGACTGTCATCGGGCCCACCGGCAAGCCGGTGGAGATGCAGATCCGCACGTACGCGATGCACCGCACCGCGGAGTTCGGCATCGCCGCGCACTGGAAGTACAAGGAGCACAAGGGCACCCAGATCGTCGGCCCGCCCGCGCACATCGACGAGATGACCTGGCTGCGGCAGCTCCTCGACTGGCAGCGTGAGGCGGCCGACCCGAGCGAGTTCCTGGACGCGCTGCGCTTCGACCTGTCCAGCCAGGAGGTGTACGTCTTCACCCCGAAGGGTGACGTCATCCCGCTGCCGACCGGGTCGACGCCTGTGGACTTCGCGTACGCGGTGCACACCGAGGTCGGGCACAAGTGCATCGGGGCGCGGGTCAACGGCAAGCTGGTGCCGTTGGAGTCGACGCTGTCCAACGGCGACGTGATCGAGATCTTCACGTCGAAGTCCGAGACGGCCGGCCCCACGCAGGACTGGCTGGGCTTCGTCAAGAGCCCTCGCGCCCGGACGAAGATCCGGCAGTACTTCAACAAGGAACGGCGCGAGGAGGCGATCGAGGCCGGCAAGGACGCGATCGTCAAGGCGATGCGCAAGCAGGGCATGCCGTTGCAGCGGATGCTCACCTCCGACGCGCTGATGTCGATCGCCCGGGACCTGCACCTCGCCGACGTGGCCTCGCTCTACGCGGCGGTCGGCGACAGCCAGGTCTCCGCGCAGTCGGTGGTGCAGAAGCTGATGGCCGCGTACGGCGGCGAGGAGGGCGCGGCGGAGGACATCGCCGAGACCGCCGTCGCCACCCGGCCACCGCGCAGCCGGCAGAGCAGCAGCGACCCCGGTGTCGTGGTCCGGGGCGTCAGCGACGTCTGGATCAAGCTGGCCCGCTGCTGCACCCCGGTCCCACCGGACTCGGTGTTCGGCTTCGTCACCCGCTCCGGCGGGGTGAGCGTGCACCGCGACGACTGCGCGAACGCCGAGGACCTGCGGGCGCAGAGCGAGCGCGTGGTCGAGGTGAGTTGGAAGCTCACCTCCGCCTCGACGTTCCTGGTCGCGATCCAGGTCGAGGCACTGGACCGGCACAAGCTGCTGGCCGACGTCACCCGGGTGCTCTCCGACGAGCGGGTCAACATCCTCTCCGCCACCGTCACCACGACCCGCGACCGGGTGGCGGTGAGCCGGTTCAGCTTCGAGATGGCCGACCCGAAGCACCTGGGCCACCTGCTGGCCACGGTCCGCAAGGTCGACGGCGTCTTCGACGCGTACCGGGTCACCTCCGGCGCCTGACGCGTACCCCGGACACGACAGCGCCCGCCGGCTCAGCCGGCGGGCGCTTCGTCGTGCGCGCGGGGGTCAGCCCTGCGGGTTGCTCATGGTGAGGTCCTTGATGATGACCTCCTTCTTCGGGTGGCCACCGCCGGCCTGCTGGGCGAAAGCCCCGTCGTCGCCGGCCTTGGCCACGTCCTTGACGATGTCCAGGCCACCGGTGATGGTGCCCAGCACCGTGTACGCCGGGTCCAGCGGCGAGTCGCCGTAGACGATGAAGAACTGGCTGCCGGTGCTGCCCGGCTGGCCGGAGTTGGCCATCGCGATGACACCCTCCGGGTACGGCGGGCGCTTGTCGGTGGGCAGGTTCTCCTCGGGCAGGCGGTAGCTCGGGCCACCCTGACCGTCGGTCTCCCGCCAGCCGTTGCCGGTGGCGCTGGGATCACCGCACTGCAACACCTTGATGCCCTCGGTCACCAGGCGGTGGCACTTGGTGTTGTCGAAGAAGTTCTTCTCCGCCAGGTAGGTGAAGCTGCCCGCCGTGCACGGCACCAGCGACCGGTCGACCTTGGCCGTGATCGGGCCGAGGTTGGTGTCGATCGTCATGGTCTGCACGCCCTTGGCGTACTGCTCGTTGCTCGGCACCCCGACGTCCTTGATCTGCGGGGGCCGCTGCTCGGCCGGCAGCGCGTTGAACACGCACTCGGACGCCCCGGCCGCGGGCGCGGCGGTGTCGTTCTTGTCGTCGTCGTCGCCGAGGCTCATCGCCAGCCAGACGGTGCCGGCGACCACGAGCACCAGCGCGGCAGCCGCGCTGACGATCGCCTGCGTCTGCCGGCGCTTGCGGGCCTTGGCCGACCGCTCGGCCATCTCCTTCTCGAGCCGGGCGCGTGCCGCCGCGCGCTGCCGCTCTCTGGTGGACGTCACGCCTGGATCCTCCTGGGCTGTCTGCTGCTGAGTGCCGCTTGGGGTGGGTGGTGGTGCCCGGTCAGCCGGCGCTCGGGCTGCTGGCCGGGGCGCCGGAGGCCGAGGGTGCGGCGCCGGTGACCGGCTCACCGACCGTGAGGCTCTGGATCGTCACGTCGGTGCTGGGCTTGACCTTGGCCCCGGTCCCATTGTCCACGGTCGGGAGGGCGCCGATCTTCTCCACCACGTCCAGCCCGCCGGTCACCCTGCCGATCACCGGGTACTTCGGGTCGGCGGTGGTGAAGTCCTTGAAGAAGATCAGGAACTGGCTGCCGTTGCTGCCCGGCGGGTTGGAGACCATCGCCACGGTGCCCTTCGGGTACGTCGGCGGCTGGCCGGGGGCCGGGCTGGCCGACGGGGACGCCGACGGCACGGTCGGCACCTCCTCGTCATAGAACGAGTAGGTGGGCCCACCGAGGCCGGTGCCACTGGGATCGCCGCAGTGCAGCGCGCCCTCGGTGGTGATCTCGTGGCACTTGGTGTTGTCGTAGAACGACCGGCTCGCCAGGTGGGCGATGCTCGCCGCCGCGCACGGTGAGTTGGTCAGGCTCAGCTCCGCGGTGATCGGCGCGCCCTGGTTGGTCGTCACCGTCATCGCCCGGGTGCCGTCGGTGGGCAGATCCTTGGTCGCCGGCGTGCCGACGTCCTTCAGGTTGGTGTTGGCCGTGGCGTCCTGCGGCGTCCAGAGGCAGGTGTCCTCCGCGGCCGTGTTCTGCTTCGAGTCGGAGTCGAACGCCCCGAGCGCCCAGGCCGAGCCGGCCACCACCAACACGAGGATCAGGGCGGCACCGACACCGGCCTGGATCTGCCGACGGCGCCGCGTCGCGGCGGCTCGGCGAGCCAACTGCCGGTCGAGCTTTTCCCGCGCCAGTTTGCGCTGCCGGTCCCTGCTGGAAGCCACCCGTGCTCCCCTTTCCTCTACCTGGTCGTCGCCGGCGACCGGGCGTCCCGGCCCGTCCGGGCGTCACGTGTGTCGCGCCACACGCCCGCCAGAGTGTACGGCTAGCGACTGGGAATGTGGTGTACGAGGTTCCACCCCATCCCGAGCAGCGCTTATCGGGTGTTGTCACTGCGCCGTACGGGGCGCGAGGGGCGGACGCGGCAAAGTCGCTCGGCACGCCCGTTAGGCTGCTGGCAGGACGACAGCTGCTCGACGGAAAGGACAGCGCCTGTGCTCGTGGCCGGCTTTCCCGCGGACGCCTTCGGCACCAACTGCTACGTGGTTGCCACCGCGCCGGGGGAGCAGTGCGTGGTGGTCGACCCCGGGATCGGGGTGCTCGACCAGCTCGACGCGCTGCTCGCCGAGCACCGCCTGCATCCGGCCGCCGTGCTGCTCACCCACGGCCACCTCGACCACACCTTCTCGGTCGCGCCGGTCTGTGGTGCGCGCGGCGTCACCGCCTACGTGCACCCGGGCGACCGGGAGATGCTGGCCGACCCGTCCAAGGGCCTCTCGGCCGACCTGACGTCGCTCTTCGGCGGTCGGTTGAGCTACACCGAGCCGGAGGACGTGGCGGAGCTGACCGACGGCGCCACCCTCACGCTCGCCGGCCTGGAGATCGCCGTCGACCATGCCCCGGGCCATACCGGCGGGTCGGTGCTGTTCCGGCTGCCCGGCGCGGGGTCGGACTGGGAGGCCGACGAGCTGTGCCTCTCCGGTGACGTCCTCTTCGCCGGGTCGATCGGCCGCACCGACCTGCCGGGCGGGAGCATGCCGGCCATGCTCACCAGCCTGCGCGACAAGATCCTTCCGCTGGCCGACGACACCGTCGTGCTGCCCGGCCACGGCCCCGCCACCACCATCGGCCGCGAGCGCGCCAGCAACCCGTACCTCATCGAGGTGGCGCAGGTCGGCGGCGGCCGACCGGCGCCCACCCGGGGCCTCTAGACCTTCTCCGCGCCGCGCGCGGACCCACGACACCACCGCGCCGCGGGCGCGGCACCGCAAGGAGTACGCCGATGAGCAAGCCCACGCCCATCTCCGGTTTCCCGGAGTGGACCCCCGGTCAGCGGATGATCGAGCAGTTCGTGCTCGACCGGATCCGGGCCACCTTCGAGCTGTACGGCTTCGCGCCGCTGGAGACCCGCGCGGTGGAGCCGCTTGACCAGCTGCTGCGCAAGGGCGAGACCTCGAAGGAGGTCTACGTGATCCGGCGGCTGCACGCCGACGCGGAGGGTTCCGGTGGTGACGACCAGCTCGGCCTGCACTTCGACCTGACCGTGCCGTTCGCCCGTTACGTGCTGGAGAACGCCGGCAAGCTGGCGTTCCCGTTCCGCCGCTACCAGATCCAGAAGGTGTGGCGGGGTGAGCGGCCGCAGGAGGGCCGTTACCGGGAGTTCGTGCAGGCCGACATCGACATTGTCGACCGGGACACCCTGGCCCCGCACCACGAGGCGGAGATGCCCCTCGTCATCGGCGACGCGCTGCGCTCGTTGCCGATCCCGCCGGTGACGATCCAGGTCAACAACCGCAAGATCTGCGAGGGCTTCTACCGGGGCATCGGGCTGACCGACCCGGAGGCGGCGCTGCGCGCGGTGGACAAGCTCGACAAGATCGGCCCGGCGAAGGTGGCCGACCTGCTGGCCCAGACCGCCGGGGCGAGCGAGGCGCAGGCCAAGGCGTGCCTGGCGCTGGCCGAGATCTCCGCCCCGGACGCCTCGTTCGCCGACGCCGTCCGCGCGCTCGGGGTGAGCGATCCGCTGCTCGACGAGGGCATCGACGAACTGGTCCGGGTGGTGGAGACCGCCGCCGAGCACTCGCCCGGCCTCTGCGTGGCGGACCTGCGCATCGCCCGTGGCCTGGATTACTACACCGGCACCGTCTACGAGACCCAGCTGCGCGGCTACGAGCGGTTCGGCTCGATCTGCTCCGGCGGCCGGTACGACAACCTGGCCACCGCCGGCGCCGTCTCGTACCCCGGGGTGGGGATCTCGATCGGGGTGACCCGGCTGCTCGGGTTGCTCTTCGGCGCGGGGGAGCTGTCGGTGTCCCGGGAGGTGCCGACCGCCGTGCTCGTCGCGGTGACCAGCGAGGAGCAGCGGACGGCCAGCAACCGGGTGGCCGAGGCGCTGCGGCGGCGCGCGGTGCCGACCGAGGTGTCGCCGAGCGCGGCGAAGTTCGGCAAGCAGATCCGCTACGCCGAGCGACGCGGCATCCCGTACGTCTGGTTCCCCGGTGTCGACGGAGCGCCGGACGAGGTGAAGGACATCCGCTCGGGTGAGCAGGTCACGGCCGGTGCGCAGGAGTGGATGCCCCCTCTGGAGGACCTCAAGCCGACTGTTGGGTGAGTCTCTCCACTGGCGCTGACGGCCGCGGGGACCTACGGTAGCGTAAGTTACGCCACCGTAGGGAGTTTCTTGTGACCGTCAGCACCACACTCAGTCAGACCGCTCTCCTCGTCGAGTTGGAGCCGGTGGTCGCACGCAACCTCGACCGCCACCTCACGCTCGCCAAGGAGTGGTTCCCGCACGAGTACGTGCCGTGGAGCGAAGGGCGGACCTTCGACGGGCCGCTCGGCGGCGAGGCGTGGTCGCCGACCGACTCGACCATCCCGGACGTGGCTCGCACCGCGCTGATCGTGAACCTGCTGACCGAGGACAACCTGCCCTCGTACCACCACGAGATCGCCACCCTGTTCGGCCGCGACGGCGCGTGGGGCACCTGGGTGCACCGGTGGACCGCCGAGGAGGGCCGGCACGGCGTCGCGATCCGCGACTACCTGACCGTCACCCGGGCCGTGGACCCGGTGGCGTTGGAGCGGGCCCGGATGACGCACATGTCCGAGGGCTACACCAACGCCCACGGCGACGAGGTGCTGCACTCGCTGGCGTACGTCTCGTTCCAGGAGCTGGCCACCCGGATCTCGCACCGCAACACCGGCAAGGCCACCGGCGACCCCGCCTGTGAGGCGCTGCTGGCCCGGGTGGCGGCCGACGAGAACCTGCACATGGTCTTCTACCGCAACCTGCTCGCCGCCGCGTTCGAGCTGGCCCCGAGTCAGGCCATGCGGGCCGTCGCCGACGTGGTGGCCGACTTCCAGATGCCGGGCAGCGGCATCGACGGTTTCGCCCGCAAGTCGGTGGCGATCGCCCTGGCCGGCATCTACGACCTGCGCCAGCACCGCGACGATGTGCTGCAGCCGGTGCTGCGCCAGTGGGACGTCTTCAACGTGACCGGCCTCAACGCCGACGGTGAAGCCGCCCGCGAGCAGCTCGCCGGCCAACTGGACAACCTGGAGCGCGCCGCGAGCCGCTTCGAGGAAAAGCGCGACGCCCGAGCCGCCCGCCTGGCCCTCCGCTAAACCCCCACCC